>JAHFEQ010000009.1:31890-38293 GCA_023248395.1 Nitrospirota bacterium | reverse complement strand
TTGCCTGCAAGGAGGGTAGGGTCCCCCCTACCCTCCGCTTCTATACCTGGGATCCTTCCTGCATATCCATAGGATATTTTCAGAAGGTTAACAGATTATTAACTCAGATTGGATTAGAAGGAAAGAATACAGAAATAGTAAGGCGTGTTACCGGTGGCAGGGCTGTCTTTCACGGAAATGACCTGAGCTACAGTATCGTGTGCAACACAGGCAACAGATTATTCCCACGCCATATCATGGGGACCTATAACACAATTGCAGAGGCCTTTCTTACTGGACTTAAATACTTAGGGATTACAGCAGACCCCATCGATATTCAAAACATGCACCTTAAAACCCGAAACTATCATCACTCCCCCCTGTGTTTTACCACCGCCCTCGGTCATGAGATGTCTGTTAACAATAGAAAGCTTATTGGCAGCGCCCAGCGCCGGTGGTCAGATGTATTTTTACAGCATGGGTCTATACTGATGACCAGGCATCAAAAGGATGTTGGGCTTACCTCTATATCCTTATGTGAAATCCTTGGAAATGATCCGGACATAAAGGCTATAACTGCCGCCATCTGTACAGGATTTTTTAAAACCTTGGGGATGACTCTAATCCAGGGATGTCTGACAAAATATGAGATGGAACTCACAGAAAAACTCGTCGAAGAAAAATACTCAACGTCTTCCTGGAATGAGAGATATGTTTAGGAGGTGTTTCTCCGGAACCATTCCACTGTCTTCTCCAGTCCCTCATCCATAGTGTATTTAGGAGAATATTTTAAGGCCTCTTGCGCACGTGTGATATCGGCAAGAGAATGTTTGACATCACCAGCCCTTGCCTCTGCATACTCTGGTTCTCCAGGGATGCTCCCTATATTGCGTATCTTCATCAAAAGCTCATTGAGTGTTGTCCTTCTCCCGCAGGCAATGTTAAAGAATCTGCCAGACACATCTTCTGCCTTACAGGACAACAGGTTAGCCTCAACGCAGTCCTCTATGTAGGTAAAATCTCTCGACTGCTCACCATCACCATATATAATGGGAGCCTTACCGGCGATGAGAGATACAATAAATTTGGGTATAACCGCTGCATATTGAGATGTTGGGTCCTGCCCGGGGCCAAAGACATTAAAGTATCTCAAAGATACCGTAGAAAGCCCATATAATTTACAAAAAAGCATCGAATAAAATTCTCCGGTAAGTTTACTCAATGCATAAGGCGAAAGCGGACAAGGATTCATCGTTTCCACCTTCGGGAGTGTTGGCGTATCTCCATAGACAGAGGAGGACGATGCAAAGACAAACCTTCTCACGCCCTCATCCCTTGAGGCCAAAAGCATATTAAGCGTCCCTCTGATATTTACCTCGTTTGTGGTAAACGGATCAGCAATTGACCGGGGAACTGAGGGCAGGGCCCCCTGATGCAAAACATAGGATACCCCGGATACAGCCATTTTGCATGTATCAATATCCCTTAGATCACCCTCAATGATAGTTAATCTTACATCTCTATCTCTCATCCCCTGCACCTCGTTCCCCCGCATAAATACATAATCATGATCCGCTGTTAAGGAATGTCTCTTTATAACCCTGTCTATATTCCCCCTTTTCCCGGTAGAGAAGTTATCAAGGATACGGACAGAACAATTACGGCTCAGCAGGGTATCTGCGATGTTTGATCCTATAAATCCTGCCCCACCTGTCACAAGATATCTTTCCATTTCTATAATTTAACGATCCTTTCTGAGGTGATCCCCTTTGTAGCATTTCTTGTATCCACCACAATATTCGAATGCTCTACGATCTTTCTATAGTCATAAGAGGAGTGGTTCGCGATGATCACTGTACAATCATAATCCCGCAGATTAGAATAATTTCTCAGATCTACTGAACTTAAATTCATATTTTCTTCATGAAGATACGGTATATAGGGATCATGGTAAGAGATTACCCCCCCTTTATCCTTCAACAATTTTATCACATCAAGTGCAGGGGATTCCCGTACATCCCCTATATCCTTTTTATAGGCTACCCCAAGGATAAGTATCTTAGAGCCATTGATACTCTTTCGATGTGAATTCAAGGCATCAAATATCTTATTCACTACGTAGTATGGCATGTTGGTATTTACCTCGCTGGCAAGCTCTATAAACCGGGCATTATAGTTTAACATCTTTAATTTCCAGGACAGATAGAGGGGATCTATCGGAATACAATGACCACCAAGTCCGGGGCCTGGATAAAATGGCATAAAACCAAATGGCTTGGTAGCTGCTGCGTCTATAATCTCCCAGACATCCATACCTAACTTGTTGCATATAATGGCTATCTCATTTACAAGGCCTATATTGACCGACCTGAATGTATTCTCAAGAAGCTTAACCATCTCAGCCGCCTTTGTAGAGCTCATCGGCACTATTTTATCTACGGCCTGACTGTAAAGGGTGCTGGCAATCCTGGTGCAATTATCTGTTACACCCCCGATAATCTTGGGGGTATTCCTGGTATGATAGACCTTATTACCTGGGTCAATACGCTCGGGGGAGAAGGCAAGAAAGAAATCAACTCCCACCTTAAGCCCGCTCTCTTCAAGGGCTGGGAGAATTATCTCCTCTGTCGTTCCGGGATAAGTAGTGCTCTCAAGGACGACCAGTTGTCCCCTGTGTATGTATTTTTTTATCTCATCCGCCGCGGACAGGATATATGAAATATCCGGATCCTTGGTCTTTCTCAGAGGAGTCGGAACACAGATACTTACACTATCAAGTCTTTGCAGAGTGCTGAAATCCGTTGTTGCCTCTAATCTCCCATTAGATGTCGCATTTGCAATTTCTTCATCGGTAGCATCCTGGATGTAGGATTTGCCTTTCCTTATAGACTCTATCTTCGACTCATCTAAATCGATACCCGTTACAGAAAATCCCGCCTTGCTGAATTCTAATGCAAGGGGTAAGCCCACATATCCGAGGCCTATAATGCCTACTTTAGCATCTCTTTTCTCAATTTTCCTGATTATCGATTCCATAACTCACCCCTTTCATATTCATAATTTTCCAACTTCCTATCTACTCTCTGTCCATCTTCCTCAATCTATAAACGATCTCCTCACTGAGTCTTCTGTTTGCTGCAATAAGATCGGATATCAGGCCTATGACGATAATCTGAAATCCGAGCATCATCAATACGGCAGCAAGGATAAGAGACTGGATATGACCGGCACCCGCCCCCATGAACATGTAATAGAGATATCTTGCAGATATAAAGACCCCCCCGAAAAACATGATTATACCGATTGTAGAAAAAAACCTGAGGGGTCTGTACATTGCATAAGTCCTGATAATGGTTGAAGCAGATATCCATATGTACCGCCATATGCTTGATATCAGTCTGGATTCACGGGTCTTAGGGTTGGTCCTAATCGGAATATGTGCAACGGCAAGACGGTTATGACCGGCCTGTATAATCGTCTCCAGGGTGTAGGTATATCCGGATATGATATTTGTCCTTAAGGCTGCCTCCCGGCTGAATGCACGAAATCCACTTGGGGCATCGGGTATGCGTGTTTCCGAGGCAACCCTGACAACCCAGCTCCCGGCCTTCTGCAGGAATTTTTTTGTGAAAGAAAAATGCTTTACACTCCCAACCTCTCTATCTCCAATCACAATATCTGCCTTACCATCTAAAATCGGTTGTATCAGCTTGGGGATATCACCGCCATAGTATTGATTGTCTGCATCGGTGTTCACGATGATATCCGCACCAAGATGGAGTGCCGTCTGAAGTCCAACCATAAATCCCCTGGCAAGTCCCTGATTGACCTTAAATCTGATGACGTGATCAGCGCCACATTCTCTGGCAATCTGCGATGTCCTGTCAGTACTTCCGTCATCGATGACGAGTATCTCCACTTTATCAATACCAGGTATCTCACGTGGGATATCCTTTATTGTCTCAGGTAAAGTCTCCTCTTCATTTAAAGCAGGAATCTGGACAATAAGTTTCAAGACCTGTCTCCTGATAAAACCGCCTTGATATAAGACACTGGAAGCGCCCCCTCTCTTAAGATAACAGGCTCGTCTCCCGTAACATCAATAACTGTAGACTCACAACCACCCTGGGTGACCCCTCCATCAATAAGGGCATCAATCCTGTCACCCATAGAATCTAAGACATCTGAGGGGTTATCCAGGCTCCGCATACCTGAAATATTTGCGCTCGTCGCTGTGATAGGCCTCCCAAGCTTTTCTATAAGTGTCCTGCAAAAGATATGATCCGGCAGTCTTATCCCTATCTTTCCTGTAGCGCTGGTAAGAACCTCCGGAATTATTGAAGAGGCATGAAAAACCATGGTCAGCGGCCCTGGCCAGAATTCATCCATGAGCCTCTCGGCGAAAGGAGGAATATTCTTTGTTGATATTAATGGCATAAGACCTTCTCTGTCTGATATGAGGACAAGGATTGGTTTGTCATGCGTCCTCCCCTTTATCTCGAATATTCGTTGTACGGCATTATCATTGTATATATCCGCCCCAAGCCCATAGAAGGTATCTGTAGGAAAGGCTATCACGGCTCCGGATTTTAAAAGTCCGGCTATTTCAGCAACGACTGCAGGGTTGGGATTAGACAGATCTACCTTGAATATCGGCATTGCATTTAATAGGCCCAAAACGCAGGCTAAAGCCTGCGACTACTTCCTGTTTTTTTTCTCTATTGCCTCAGCCATCTCATCCTTGTATTGCCGGAGCCGCTTTAGAAGGGATGGATCTTTTCGTGACAGGATCTGTACCGCAAAGAGCGCTGCGTTCCTGGCACCTGCGGTGCCTATAGCCATGGTAGCCACAGGAACACCCCCTGGCATCTGTACGATAGATAAGAGAGAATCTAACCCCTTCATTGGAGAGGAGGCGATCGGAACCCCTATGACGGGTAAGACTGTCTCTGCCGCGATAACGCCAGGGAGATGGGCAGCACCTCCAGCCCCTGCGATGATCACCTCCAGCCCCGCCTCTTCAGCCCCTTGGGCAAACTCATGGACCAGGTGGGGACTGCGATGGGCTGAGGCTACCACAAGTTTATAGGCTACACTGAATTGTTCCAGGATCCTGGTTGCCTCATTCATGACAGGCATATCCGACTCGCTCCCCATGACGATGGCCACTAAAGGTCTACTCATGGATAACACCTGCTCCCTTCCCTATATCCTTTCTGTAATGCATCCCCTCAAAGGATATCTTATTTACAGCTTCATAGGCCCTGGCTCTTGCCTCGCCAATGCCATTGCCAAGGGCCGTTACTCCGAGCACCCTGCCGCCTGCCGTAACGATACGTCCATTATCCGATGCAGTTCCTGCATGAAATACGACCACATCCTTCAAGGCTTGAGTATCCTCTAAGCCGGATATGACCTTTCCATTCTGATACTGATCAGGATAACCACCTGATGCCATCACAACACAGACCGCCGCCTTATCACTCCATCTCACAGCAGAGGCTTCAAGTCTCTTATCGATGACAGCCTCAATGATTTCTACCAGATCGGTTTCCAATCTCATAAGGAGAGGTTGCGCCTCAGGGTCTCCAAACCGGCAATTAAACTCAAGTACCTTGGGTCCATCAGACGTGATCATCAGTCCTGCATAAAGAATCCCTTCATACGGGCACCCCTCCTCCTCAAGCCCATTTATGGCCGGTTCTACGATAGCCGCCATCATCGTGTCACATAGCTCTCTGCTCACGGTGGGCACGGGTGAGTATGCCCCCATTCCTCCCGTATTGGGCCCCCTGTCACCGTCAAAGACCCTCTTATGGTCCTGAGAGACGGGCATCGGTACAATAGTCTTTCCATCGGTAAAGACCAGAAAGGATACCTCATATCCGGACAAACACTCCTCTATAACAATCCTCTTTCCTGCATCTCCAAAAATCCGGCCTGTCATCAATGTCCTGACCGCCTGGACTGCCTCCTCCTCCGTAGAGGCTACGACAACCCCCTTACCCGCAGCAAGACCATCTGCCTTTACAACAATCGGAGTAGCTTTTTCTCTAATGTATTCAGTGGCCCTCTCTATATCCGTAAACACCTCCGCCTCTGCCGTAGGTATCTTATATTTTTGCAGAATCCTTTTAGCAAATATCTTGCTCGCCTCTAATTGGGCTGCTGCTCCGGTAGGGCCAAATATTCTTAAACCTGCCGCCCTGAAGGTATCCGTGATGCCGAGTGCCAGAGGAACCTCCGGGCCTACAACCGTTAACCCTATTTTCTCTTTTTTTGCAAAAGCAAGGAGTGACTGAATATCATGAGACTGAATAGGTATGCACTTGGCTTCCTCTGCTATGCCAGCATTGCCAGGGGCACAATATATCTCACTGACATGCTTACTCCGGGAGACCTTCCATGCAAGCGCATGCTCCCT
>JAHFEQ010000009.1:0-31790 GCA_023248395.1 Nitrospirota bacterium | reverse complement strand
TATCATGAGACTGAATAGGTATGCACTTGGCTTCCTCTGCTATGCCAGCATTGCCAGGGGCACAATATATCTCACTGACATGCTTACTCCGGGAGACCTTCCATGCAAGCGCATGCTCCCTACCACCACTTCCGATCACCAGTACTTTCATCTTGTTAAATTACTTAACACTTTCATTTTTCAGCGTCAACTAATCAATGCCTGAAGTGTCTCACACCCGTAAACACCATCGCCATATGATATTCATCAATCGCTTTTATGACCTCGTGGTCCTTAATGGAGCCGCCTGGCTGGATGATTGCAGTGATCCCAACCCTGGCCGCCTCATCAATCGCATCTCTAAAAGGGAAAAAGGCGTCAGAGGCCATGACACATCCTTTGATATCCACTCTGGCCTTTGATATGGCAATCCTGACCGAGTCTACCCTGCTCATCTGACCGGCCCCTATTCCAACGGTCTGCCTGTTTTTGCCAAAGACAATCGCATTCGATTTGACATGCTTACATACCTTCCAGGTAAATTCCATCGCCTCCATCTCTTCTTCCGTTGGAGGACGCATGGATACCCCCTTTAAGTTATCCAGATCTCCTTTGATCCCTAGATCCATATCCTGCAGGAGTAGCCCGCCAACCACCCTCTTAAAATCCATGGTATAGGCCGGTAACATCCCCAGGGGACCCACCTCTAATAGTCTTACATTTCCCTTTTTTTGAAATAAGTTGAGCGCCTCTCCTGTATATTCCGGCGCAACAACGACCTCCACAAAGGTCTTTATAATCTCCAAGGCAGTATATTCATCCACAAGGGTATTAAAGGCAATGACGCCGCCAAAGGCGGATACAGGATCCGTATCTCTCGCCATACAATAGGCATCTTTTAGATCATCGGCAGAGGCAACCCCACAGGGATTGTTGTGTTTTACGATAACCGCCGCAGGGTCATCATACTCCCTCACAAGTTCTAAGGCAGAGTTTGCATCGAGATAATTATTATACGACATCTCCTTCCCCTGGAGTATCCTGGCCCTCGATACTGCCGCACCGTTGAAACCTATCTCCCTGTAAAAGGTACCGCGCTGATGAGGATTTTCCCCATATCGTAAATGCTGGACCTTCTCAAATGCCGGTGTATAGATTTCAGGAAAGTGTATCGACTCTTCCGGTCTTTCGGATACCCTTTCAAGATAATGGGATATCATGGTGTCATACCTGGCTGTAATAGAAAATGCCTTTTGGGCCAGCCTGAACCTTGTCTCTCTCGAAAGACTCTCACCTGAATCCTTCATCTCCCTTATGACTGCCTCATAGTCTGATGGATCAATCACGACGGCAACAGACTCAAAGTTCTTTGCAGAAGACCGTATCATGGACGGACCGCCAATATCTATATTTTCAATAGCCTCTTCAAAACCACAGTCAGGTTTTGACGTTACAGCCTCAAAAGGATAGAGATTAATAACCACCATATCAATAGGCTCTATGCCACTGCCTTCCATCTGCTTCATATGCTCTGCATTGTCACGCCTTCCCAGAAGCCCTCCATGGACCTTCGGATGGAGTGTCTTTACCCTCCCATCCATCATCTCCGGGAATCCTGTATAGTCAGATATCTCCGTAACATCGATACCCGCCTGTTTGAGTGCCTTCGCTGTCCCCCCTGTAGAAAGGATAGAGACACCCATCTCTCTAAGCCTTTTGGCAAAATCGACGATCCCTCTCTTATCAGAGACACTTATAATGGCACGTCTTATCTGTCCCATTTTTCTCGCTCCGTCTTTAGCTATTGTTAAAATATCCTGATTTTGAATGTTAGCATATCGTATAAACCATGACAAGTAATGAGTGTCCTGTGTGGCGGATCATGCCTCCTCTGGCCGACCAAGTAATCTGGCCAATTCCCCACGGGCGGCATCATCCACAAGCGCCAGGATCTCATCCCCCTCTTCCAATACGGTGCTACCGCGTGGCAGCATCATTTCACTGTGGCGCAAAATGCCGGAGATGATACAATTCTGAGGGAGCGGAAGGTCCTTAATAGCCAGGCCCACTGCGTGGGCGCGGGGGAAAATTTTCTCTTCGACCAATGAAAACTTTCCCCGGCTAAGCTTGAGCATGGTCATCATGTCACCGAGAGACATCTCTTCCTCGATCAATTTCGCCATGATGTCGGCCTGGTTCAGTGCGACATCCACCCCAAAATCGGGTGAAAAGAGCGTCGCATTCTTTGGATTGTTGATCCGGCCGATGATGCGGCGCACGCCGTATTGAAAACGGCCAAGTAAGGCGATCACCAGGTTATCGGCATCGTCGGAGGTCACAGCGGCTAAAACCTGCGCCTTCCGGATGCCGGCTGCCTCCAGGATATGCGGATCGGTGCCGTCGCCCTCCAAAATGACCTCGGTTGGCAACTCACGGTGAAG
This sequence comes from Nitrospirota bacterium, assembly GCA_023248395.1. Lineage (GTDB taxonomy): Bacteria > Nitrospirota > 9FT-COMBO-42-15 > HDB-SIOI813 > HDB-SIOI813 > JAHFEQ01. Next base: position 29,370 of record JAHFEQ010000009.1, on the reverse strand, counting down.
GCTGGGAAGGGTGTCTGACCGGCACTCGATCAGCCGAACCTGATGCCCCTGAGCAAGCAAGAGTGAGGCCAGGTGGGAGCCGGCACGTCCGCCGCCGACGATGATAACAAACATGGTTAGACCTCTCCCTTCACATGGATGAAACGTTGTAAATGGGCCGCTCCTTCGGGCAACGCACTGACCTGCAACAGGTCGTGAGTCTGAAGGATAGTTTGGCGATCCGGCAGATAGGCATGCCCCCCGCGTACGATACTTACAGGAAGGACACCTTCGGCGGGAATCAGATCGCCGATTGTGCGTCCACTCCATGCCTCCGGCACGCTGATTTCGTAGATCTGTACTTCGCCGTGACCGACGGAGTATACGCTCTGTAACCCGGGATGCAGGATGAGCTGTTCGATGCGTCTTGCCCCCCAGGAGGAAGAGGCAATGGTTTGCAGACCGAGACTTTCATAGATAGGCATACGCACCGGGTTGTAGACCCGGGCAATGACATGTTTGAGGTGGTAAACGTTGCGCGCTATGCGGGAACAGACGATGTTGACACTGTCAGAGGCAGTAACCGCAGCTAATGCATCGGCGGTCTCTATCCCTGCCCGTTTGAGGGCATCCTGGTCAATGCCTTCGCCCTGCACGGTTATACCCCGAAACTGCGGCCCCAGTCGGTCAAAGGAACGCGGGTTCATGTCCACTACGCTCACGATATGCCCCTGGCGGTAAAGGGAGAGCGTTAACTCGGCCCCCACCCGGCCACAGCCCACGACTATAATCTGTTGTCTGGCGCCAGTTTCCATAATTCAATCCCTTGGGTAATCATGTTCCCGATGTACTGTTTGATCCTCTTCATCGCTGATATGGTAAGGTATTTCCATGACCACAATATTCTTCTGACGCAGCAGCGCCGTACGCAGGATCAGCGCGGTATTCATGTGCAGGAAATTCTGCCACCAATGAGTAGGAACAAAATGAGGTACCACGATGGTAAGCATCTCCTGCGGCTGACGTTCCGCTGCCATCCTGACAATATAGCCGATCAGAGGTTCGATCAGTTGCCGGTAAGGCGAGTCAATGACGACAAGGCGAACGCCATTCCCCCACTGATCCCACTTGCGTTTGAAATTTTCAGCCTCTGACGGGTCAGTGGCGACATACAGGGCTGTGATATCTTCTGAAAGTGATGAGGCATAACGCAGAGAGTGGAGAACTCCCCGATGCACACTGCTGACAAGGAGCAAGACGCGATTACGCTTCACACGAGTGGGGGCGCCAAAGTCCGCCAGCGACAAATGCCTGGCAAGGTCCCGATAGTAGTAGTGAATACGAAAGAAGATTAACACCAGGAATGGTATCAGCAATACCACTACCCACGCTCCCTGAGTAAACTTGGCGATGGCAAAGACCACCGTCACAATGGCCGTGACAATGGCGCCTATGGTATTGATGACGAGTTTAAGACGCCACTTAGGGTCATAGCGCACGACACCCCCTTGTTGAACAATTTCTTCCCCCTCTTTGAGCTTGCTGGATTTCACCCAGCGCACAGCCATTCCGATCTGGGAGAGGGTAAAGGAGAGAAAGACACCAATGGCATATAATGGGATCAGCGCCGTAGTCTCTGCCCGGAAGATAATAATGAGCAACGAAGAGAACACCGCCAGAGCCACAATGCCAAATGTGAAGACCAGCCGGCTGCCGCGATAGGTGAGCTGGCGAGGCAGGAAGCCATCGCCTGCCTGCAACGCGCTCAGCCTGGGAAAATCGGCAAAGGAGGTATTGGCGGCCAGGATGAGTATCAGGGTCGTAGAACCGAGCAGCGCATACCACAATGGTCCTGGTCCCCATACGGTGCGTCCCATCTGGGAGATGATGGTTTCCGTCCACGAGAACTGAGCGCCGATCCGGTTCGCCAGAAAGGTAATACTGAAGAATATCACAGACAGAATCGCGCTCATCCAGATCAGTGTAATGCCTGCATTCCGGCTCTTCGGTTCCTTGAAGGCCGTGATCCCGTTAGAGATCGCCTCTACGCCTGTGAGCGCTGTGCAGCCGCTCGCAAAGGCGCGCAAAATCAGGAAAAAGGTTAGACCCTGCAGGGCCCCGGTTTCAGCCGGCGTCACACCGGTCACCACACCCAGGGAACCTGTGAGGTATCTGTAAAAGCCAATGGCCAGTGTAATCATCGTTATCCCAAGAAAAATGTAAGTCGGGATTGCAAAGGTGATGCCTGACTCCTTCACGCCACGTAGATTGACGAGCATCATGAAGAATACGATGCAAACGGCAATCTCTACACGATAAGGGTATAGCACGGGAAAGCCGGATGTGAGTTGGGCCATACCTGCGGATACGCTGACCGACACGGTAAGGATGTAATCGGTCAGCAGCGCGGCGCCGGCAGTCTGCGCCTGGGTCTCGCCAAGGTTGTCACGCGCCACGATGTATGCCCCACCGCCACCCGGATAGGCGTGAATCGTTTGTTCGTAAGAAATGGTCACAATGGCCAACAACAACACGATCGCCCCTGATATAGGAATAGACAACCATAGGGCCGCCATCCCGGCGAAGGCCAGAACTTCGAGGATGGCCTCCGTCGCATAGGCGGTGGAGGATAACGCATCTGAAGCGAATACAGCCAATCCCACTTTTTTGCTGATGGTCTGGTGCGAAGCTTCATAGGTGGGCAGCGGTGAACCGATCAGGAGGCTCCTCAGCGATCGCCGGGGAGCAGAGTGAGTATGGCGTATAGTCGTTACACTCATTACTTTTTGCCCTTCCAATTGCCTGCGAGGTTAGCTGACGGGCTCGGGCCTGGAAGTGCCCTATCCAGTGGAATACGCCCCAGAAACCGGGTCCCCCGCATCCATTCTTTGAATGGATTTAAGCTGCTATACGCTCTTAACTTAAACCTCTATAAATAAATTGTCAATTAATAAAATTTGCACTATTGTCTGAGCAGGTTAAACGGAATTTTTCAATTCTCCTGCGGCATCTGTCCCTGTTCAATTCATTACTGTTGCACTCTTCATGGCATCTACAAGTTTTCCAATAGAGGATTTTGCGTCTCCAAAATACATATAAGTCTGAGACATCAGATAAAGCTCGTTGTCAATCCCGGCAAACCCGGGTTTCATACTCCGTTTGCAAACGATCACCGTCTTGGCCTGATCCACATTAAGTATAGGCATCCCGTAAATCGGGCTTTTCGGGTTGTTTCTTGCAGCAGGGTTGGTAACGTCATTGGCACCTACGACAAGGGCAATATCCGTTTCAGGGAACTCATCATTGATATCTTCCATGTCAAATAAATCAGTATAGGGCACATTGGCCTCTGCAAGCAGGACGTTCATATGACCGGGCATCCTCCCGGCAACCGGATGGATGGCATATTTTACACGGACGCCTTTTGACTTAAGTTGATCACTCAATTCCCTGACCGCGTGCTGTGCCTGTGCCGCAGCCATTCCGTAACCAGGGACAATGATAACAGACTTGGCCTTTTTCTTGAATAGTTCAGCAGCCTCTTCAGTTGAAAGCTGTTTTACAACCGGCCCGGCCGCAGATTCGGCAGAAGTCTGAATAGTGACAGGCATTTCTGCTACGGCACCACTCTTTATAGCATCTACAAGCTTACTGATGGAAGATTTGGCATCACCAAAATACATATAGGTCTGATCCATCAGATAGAGATCATTGTCTATACCAGCGAATCCTGGCTTCATGCTCCGTTTACAAACGATCACGGTCTTTGCCTTATCTACATCCAGTATAGGCATTCCGTAAATAGGACTTTGCGGATTGCTTCGCGCCGCCGGATTGGTCACATCATTAGCGCCGATGACAAGGGCTATGTCCGTCTCATGGAATTCCTCATTGATAACCTCCATGTCGAATAAGTCGGTGTAGGGGACATTGGCCTCTGCCAGGAGGACGTTCATATGACCGGGCATCCGGCCCGCCACCGGATGGATGGCATATTTTACGCTGACGCCGAGTCCTTTCAGCTGATCGGCCAACTCCCTGACGGCATGTTGTGCCTGGGCTGCCGCCATTCCGTAACCTGGAACAACAATCACAGATTTGGCCTTGTTTTTGAAAAGCCCTGCAGCCTGTTCCGTTGAAAGCTGTTTTATGGTCGGTCCACTCGGCGCCGCTGCAACAACTGCGGGGGCATGGACAGCAGTCGCCGCAGGGCCTTCTGCAGGAGCTGACCCAAAAGCGCCAAACAGGACATTGGCCATCGAACGATTCATGGCCTTGCACATAATAATTGAGAGTATGACACCGGATGCGCCGTCAAGGGCGCCAGCGATGATAAGGACTTTATTTCCAAGGACAAATCCTGTGGCGGATCCTGCAAGACCTGCATAAGAGTTCAACAGGGAGATGACCACAGGCATATCGGCTGCACCGATCGGCATCACCAGCAATATCCCGAATACAAATCCTAAGAACACCATCAGGTAAAATGCCCAGGCTACAGTCGGCACGGCAATGAGGTATACTAATAATCCCAACATGACAGTCAGTACACCCATATTGAATGCATTCTGCCCCTTAAAGGTTATCGGTGACCCCCGCATCCATTCCTGGAGCTTTAAGAATGCCTGCATGCTCCCAGTGAATGTTAACGACCCGAGAAGACACTCAAAGCCGATAGCCGCCATTTTTATAGTGCCAAGCTCTGAGCCATGACTGGAATATTCTACAATACCCACAAGTGAAACCGCGATAGCGCCAAAGGCATGAGACAGCGCTGTTCGCTGTGGCATATGGGTCATTGGCGTCCATAGGGCTATCACTACCCCGATAATGCCACCAATGATGAGACCAACAATTATCCATTCATAAGAGACAATCTCATGCTGAATCAGTGTCCCAATAATGGCCAGCGCCATACCTATTTCTGCCAGAAGCACCCCCCGCCGGGCAGTCTCAGGGGAATTTAAAAACTTTAAACAAAAAATAAAACAGATGGATGCAATAAGATAAGAAATATCTACAAAATAGGTCAGGTATGTGTGATCCATTATTTCTTCTCCTTCTTGAACATTTTAAGCATACGGTCAGTAAGGATAAAGCCACCGACTACATTGGAGAAGGCTGCGGCTACAGCGATTGTACCTAATACTGTGGTCACAACTTTATCGCCTCTCCCGGCTACCAGTATCGCTCCTACAACAGATATAGCTGAGATGGCGTTAGTGGCCGACATCAGTGGTGTATGAAGAAGAGGCGGCACCCGTGTAATAACCATATACCCTACAAATGCGGCCAGTATGAAGACATATAGTTCCGGCATTAATATATCGTAACCCATCAGACATTCCCTCCTTATTATTGAAGGTTGAAAATAGTATTATCGTTATTTTTTAAAAGCCGGATGCGTAATCTCCCCGTTATGGGTAATCATAGAGCCTTTAATAATCTCATCGTTCAAATCAAGCTTGAGAGATTTTCCATCCGGTAATATTAGGTTTAAAAAGGCCAGAATATTCTTAGCGTAAAGTAAACTTGCATGGACAGGGAGTGTGCTCGGGAGATTCAATACCCCAAGGATGGTCACCCCATGCTTTATAACTTCCTTTCCAGCCTCTGAAAGGGCACAGTTCCCCCCCAGCTCGGCAGCAAGATCCATGACAACGGAACCAGGTCTCATCTCTTTTACCATCTCCTCTGTAATGAGGAGCGGGGCCTGTTTCCCAGGTATCAAGGCCGTCGTAATAATGATATCTGAGTCCCTGGAATATTTCCTGATCAACTCCTGTTCCTGCTTATAGAAGTCTGCTGACTGCTCTTTTGCATACCCGCCTGCGTCTTCGGCCTGATCATGGGCAACATCCATGGCGACAAAATCTGCGCCAAGGCTTTTCGCCTGCTCCCCTGCCGCAGGTCTGGTATCAAACGCCGTAACAACTGCTCCAAGTCGTTTTGCCGTTGCAATTGCCTGGAGCCCGGCTACCCCCACACCTATCACAATAACCTTAGCCGGAGGGACTGTTCCTACGGCGGTTGTGAGCATCGGGAAAAAACGTCCACACGCATTGGCTGCGATCAGTGCAGCCTTATACCCGGCCACTGTGCTCATTGTTGAGAGGGCGTCCATACGCTGCGCCCTGGTGATCCTTGGGACCATCTCCATGGCAAAAGAGGTGATCTTCCTTTCGGCCAGTTTTTTTATGATGTCCGCACTTGAAAAGGGGGTGAGGAAACCAATAAATACTGTCCCTTCCTTCATCCCGTTGATCTCTTCTATGGAAGGCCTGTTTACTTTTAAAATAATTTCAGCTTCTGATAGAAGGGTCTTGGCATCTAAGGTTATCCTGGCCCCTGTCGATTCAAACTCTTTGTCATCGATAAAGGAATTTTCACCCGCCCCAGATTCGACCAGCACCTCAGTCCCTGTCTTCGTCATTTTAGAAATGGTTTCCGGAACTGCTGCGACTCTGCGTTCATTTAGAGAAGTTTCTTTAAGGATTCCTACCTTCATCTTTGCCCCCTCCGCTTTGATTTAAAGGAATAGACTCCCAAAATAAAAAAAGCCGGCTGAACGTTACATGACCTACCCCTATCATGTCAATGCCCAGACGGCCGGCACTCTATATTCTCCCGTTTCCCGGTGGTTAACCACCTTGATTCCGTCAGTTACGGAAGGTAAACTTATTATGTTTTAGCGAGGATATATTAAATTTTTGCCATTTCCTTGTCAAGAGTTTTTGTAGGCAGAGTTTTTGTAGGCAGATATTCGTGGATACCTTTTGCAGCTTTTTTGGCCTGCCCCATAGCCTGTATAACAGTAGAGCCGCCTGTAATGATGTCTCCTGCGGCAAATACGCCATCTATTGAGGTCTTCCCTGTTGCAGGGTCCACAATGATAACTCCCTTTTTGTCAGTCTCTAAACCAGGAGTCGCCTGTTTGATAATAGGATTCACCCCGAATCCGAGGGCCATAATCACAGTATCAACTTTATCTATGAACTCTGAGCCGGGTATCGGTCTTGGACTCCTCCTGCCAGAGGCATCCGGTTCTCCGAGTTCCATCTTTATACACTCCATCTCTCTGACAAAATAGTTCTCATCCCCTATAAACCGTGTCGGGGCGGTAAGAAGCTTAAACTCCACACCCTCCTGCTCTGCATGTTCCATCTCTCTGGGCAGACAGGGGACCTCCTCCCTGCTCCTCCGGTAGTATACTGTGACTTTTGTATTATTAAGTCGGGCTGCTGTCCTTGCGGCATCCATAGCTGTATTACCAGCGCCAATCACTGCCACATGCTTTCCGAGGTAGACCGGCGTAATGTTATCCGGAAACATATCTGCACGCATTAAGTTTACCCTTGTCAAAAACTCATTGGCAGAATATATGCCGCATAAGTTCTCTCCAGGTATGTTCATGAAGTACGGAAGACCGGCCCCTGTCCCTATCAGTACTGCTTCATATCCTTGTTCAAACAGGTCATCGATCGTAAGGGTCTTTCCAATGACGGCATTACAGATGATCTCAACCCCCATCTTCTTAAGCATCTCTATCTCTGTGTCTATGACATCTATAGGAAGCCTGAACCTCGGGATGCCGTAGACAAGCACACCTCCCGGTCTGTGCAGGGCCTCAAAAATGGTCACCTTGTGGCCCAGTCTTGCAAGCTCACTGGCCCCTGTAAGACCGGCAGGCCCTGACCCGATAATGGCAATCCTCCTGCCTGTGGGCGGTTCCATATCAGGCACCTCTATAATCCCGCTCATCCTCTCATAGTCTGCTGCAAATCGCTCCAATCTGCCTATAGCCACCGACGGACCTTTTTTACCAACCACGCATACAAGCTCACACTGTTCCTGCTGAGGACATACCCTCCCGCATATGGCAGGCAGAAGATTGTATTTCTTTAATGACTTTGCCGCACCAATAAAGTCCCCTGCCTCGATCTTCTTGATAAAACCTGGTATATCAATGCCTACCGGACACCCCTTTACACAGGGGGCCTTACACCCATCAAGGCACCTCTTTGATTCCTCTAATGCCACTTCCAGGGCATATCCAAATGGCACCTCAGTAAAATTTTTTACCCTTACCTCTGGGGCCTGTTCAGGCATAACCTGTATGGGTATCTGCATTCGATCTTTGTTCGATATTGTTCCGCTCACAGAGCTTTCCTCCTTAAGTTGACGCTGAAATCGGCATCAACTATTTACATGTGCAGAGTTCCATCGCCTTTTTCTCATAAGGGATATACATCTTCTGGCGATAGACCAGCTCATCAAAATTCACCTGATGACCATCAAAATCAGGCCCTTCAATACAGGCAAACCTGGTGACCCCGCCAACCTCCACACGGCAGGCGCCGCACATCCCTGTCCCGTCCACCATGATGGCATTAAGGCTAACGAAGGTCTTTATTTTTAGCGGTCTGGTCATTATTGAAACTGCCTTCATCATAGGTACCGGACCTATGGCGGTTACCATATGTACAGGCTCCTGCTTTAATATCCCTGCAAGCACATCCGTAACCAACCCTTTTGTCCCGGAGCTGCCATCATTTGTAGAGACCTCTACCCTATGACATATTGAACGCAGGTCATCCTCCATAAGTACAAGCTCCTTTGTCCTCGCACCTATGATACCGATCACCTTATTTCCCCGGGCAATTAACTCCCTCGCAATGGGAATAATTGCTCCCGTCCCATAGCCCCCGCCGATTAACACACATGTCCCGTATCTGTCGAGGTGGGAAGGCTGTCCCAGCGGACCGACAACATCTTCTATGAAATCCCCGGCGTTGAGATTTATAAGCTCTGTCGATGTCCTCCCCACAGCCTGCACGATAATCCTGAGTGTGCCCTTATCCCTGTCCCAACCGGATATGCTCAAAGGGATCCGCTCGCCGTTGGGTGTTACCCTGACAATCACAAACTGTCCCGGCTGCATCTTCTTGGTCGCAAGCGGGGCATAGATCTGCATCATCACTGTGTTTGGGGCTAACTCACTTTTTTTTAAGATTGGATAAGGCATTTTAAAAGTCTCCTTAAGATAAAAAAGCCGGCTGAGCAGTTTCACATGATAATGTTATCTCACATGAATGCCCAGACGGCCGGCTTTTTATCTCATCTTTCGTTTCCCAGTGGTACCCACCTTAATTCCGTCAGTCACGAAAGGTATTATTATATTTTATATAATTAATCATAAAATTGTTCTATATCAATTGTCAATGATTTTTTATCAATGGTCCCCCGTTGCATAATTAAAAAAGATGTATATAATGAAGGCACACTAACTCGGCACTCAATTGAATATCAATAGTTAATTTGAACAAATAAATACTCCCCTTTTAATGGAAATATTAGGAAACATTATCGGGATTTTTCTCCATCTCGACAAGCATCTGAACATAGTCATAGAGAGTCAGATACCTCCAGCAAAGCTGGAGGTATCTGACTGCTTGGACGAATCAAACAGGGCTCCAACAGCGGTCATTACGATGGCTGTGTACAGTCCATACTTGACCGGGATGCCCGCAATGGCTGCATAGGCCATTGCCTGAAGGCACTGCAACCGTAGCGACAGTAAGTCCTGCTATAAGGTCCCTGTATAATGAATGAGGGGAATATTTCCTAAGTGAATCGAGTGCAGGAACAAGCCGGAAGAGTTGATGCGGCACCAGTCTTCGTTTCAGTAGCTTCGGAGTGTTTCGGTTTTGTACCGTTAAATAACCCTTCTCTATGTTTCTTTTAATGCATTTCCGTTTTAAATAAACAGAGGTGCAAGTACCAGCGTGATGGTGCTTAAGAGCTTGATCAGAACGTGCAGCGATGGACCTGCCGTATCCTTAAAAGGGTCTCCGACTGTATCTCCAACAACGGCCGCTCCATGAGTCGGGTTCTTTACCTTCTTACCCTGGGCATCTGTAAGGTACTTTCCTCCATGAGCCCCGGTCTCAATGTACTTTTTGGCATTATCCCACGCCCCGCCGCCATTATTAAGGAACAGGGCAGTGAGAATACCGGTAATGGTTCCTACCATGAGGAGTCCTGCCACAGCTTCGGCAGCTATGAGAGGCTGGTCTTTTGTAATAAAAATCTTGAAGATCAAACCGACAGTGATCGGGGATAGAACCACGAGTAATCCAGGCAGCACCATCTTGCGAAGGGCAGCCTTAGTAACAATATCAACACATGCACCATAGGAGCCTGTTGCACAAACATTATAAATGCGGTCCCGACTGCTAAACTATCTTCTGCCGGAGGGGCTCATTACTGAGTGGTAGCCCCGTATCAATCGATATTCCGTCATCTCGTTACGGTTCATCTGCTTTTTTCCTTCCCTTTGTTACGCCATCGCCTGATTGCTTCGCCATAATTTCAGGAGATTGTGGGTCGAACAGATGAGCTTCCACTCCTCGGCACAGGCCTCGAATCCCCGCCGCATAAATGCCGTAATACCTCGACTGGCCTTGATCTGCCCAAAGACAGGCTCAACGACCTGACTTCGTTTCTTATACAATGCCCTCCCTCGTTTGGTCCTAAGCTTACGCTCCATCCGTTCCCGATTGGAAAGATCATGGGGCATTCGCCCCCGGGGCGGTGGGGCCGATGCCTGCGCCTGCCGCTGCTTCCAGTCTTTCTGCATGGCAATGAGATGTTCCGGACCCTGTGGAACCATCTTCTCCAAATTCGCGTCACTGCAGTACCCTGCATCTGCCAATACGACTTTGATCTCTTGCTTCTTGAGCTTCAAGTCAGTGATGTTCTTTTGTGCCTTTTCCACCATCGGGTACAGTTGTCTGATGTCGTTTTCCTGGGTGGTCAGCTCTGCTGCAACGATAATCTGTGCTTCCGTTACCACGGCTTGGCCATTGTATCCCTGGACATAACCACTCCGGGTCTTCATGATCCTGCTGTCGGGATCCGTTATGTTTGCCTTGGCATCTGCCGCTGGTTTATGGTCTGGTTCGTTGGGCTTCCGGCCTCGCTTCTTCTGGCCGGTCTCGGCTTCCTCGGCTTCTCGCTTCTCAATCTTCTCTCGCTGCTCTTCGGCCTCTGCCTGAGCCTCCTCTTCCAGACGCTTCTTGCATTCCTGGAGCCTGCGAAGACGATTCTTCGGGTCCCGCAGATCCTCAGGCAACTCATCCCCTCGTTTGTCCTTCCCGTAAAGCTTGTCCTCTTCAGCGTCCGTACTCTCTGCCTCCGTGAGCATCTTTGCCACTTCCTTCTCAATATATTCATACGTGCGGTTGGCTTCAAGTGCCGCGTTGGCGGCCACCTTCGTCCCATCCAAGGCTACAACCCCCACCTTGACCAGGCCGGCCTTCGCACACAGCTTGAGAACATCCGTGAAAAGCCTCTCTATCCCCTTCCCATTCTCCTGGCGAAAGCGGGCGATGGTGCAGTGATCCGGCGCCTGATTGGCCGCGATTACTTTGAACGCGATGTCACGCTCGCATAACCGCTCGATCTGCCGGGATGACCGTATCCCGACGCCGTAGGCATACAACAGAAGGGTAATCATCATGGACGGATCAAATGCCGCCTGCCCGCGGCCATCCGGTCGGTACTTCCGATAAAATGCCTTTAAGTCCATCTGGGCCACCGCATCAATGATGAACAAAGCCAAATCCCCTTCCGGCAGCCATTCCCGGACGTTTGGCGGCATCAGAAATATCTGATCCCGATTGCACTCCTTGAAATTGTAGGCCATCTCGTCCTCCCTTGCGATTGATAGCCTCATCTTATCCACTTATTGATTCTGCCGCAAGGGGATTTGTGCAACAGGCTCATAGTCAGGTTTAAATTCCTTAGGAAACTGGATGATGTCGTTAACCCTGGGAAGTTTGGCATACTGACGACGAACCTCTTCGATGATAGATTGTGCAGCACTGCCTACTGCACGAATAGCCATTGATGAGAAAAGAAATATAAGACCCGCCCCGAGGAGACCGCCAACAAAGACAACCGGATTTGCCAGGTTAACTCCATGCATCTCTGTACCCGCATACTGAGCCACCTCATCCATATATGCCTGGAACAGAAGAAATGCCGCAAGACCTGCAGAACCAATGGCATATCCCTTTGTCAGGGCCTTTGTGGTATTGCCCACGGCATCAAGGCGGTCTGTTTTTTTGCGTACATCTTCAGGCTGTTCTGACATCTCAACGATACCGCCTGCATTATCTGTAATAGGGCCGAAGGTGTCCATAGCAAGGATGTAAGCCGCTGTAGCAAGCATGCCCATCGTAGCAACAGCAGTGCCAAATAGTCCTGCATGTGGAAGACCGCTTGATAACCCAAGGTAGTATGAACCGAGCAGGGCTATGCCCATAGTAAGCACAGGCATCCAGACACATTCAAAGCCAACACCAATGCCAGCAATAATGTTTGTTGCCGGTCCGGTCTTTGATGCCTCAGCAATGGTCTGCACCGGAGAGAACTTGTATTCTGTATAGTACTGGGTGATATAAACAAAGGCAACCGATGCCAAAACCCCAAGAATTCCGCAGAGGAAAAAATGCCACCACGCATCAGGGGCTGCAGGGCTGTTGAGCAGCCATCGGCTCGCACCGCCAAAGGCCAGCATTGCAAGGGCAACCGCAACATAATAACCCCTGTTAAGGGCTTCCATAGGATCCATTTTCTCTTCTTTGTCCATCTTAACAGACATGATACCAATGACTGAAGCAACTATTCCAAAGGCACGTGCGATCAGGGGGAACATCATGACACCGATGATACCGGCTGAAAACCCCATGCTGGCCTTTTCAGAAGCAGCCGCAAGAGAAGCGCCGAGGATCATTGCCCCGATGTTTTCTGCGGCAGTCGATTCAAACAGGTCTGCACCACGGCCTGCACAGTCGCCAACATTGTCACCTACGAGATCGGCAATAACTGCAGGATTTCTCGGATCATCTTCAGGGATACCGGCTTCGACCTTGCCAACAAGGTCTGCACCCACATCAGCGGCTTTAGTATAGATTCCACCGCCAAGCTGTGCAAACAGGGCCACAAAAGAAGCCCCGAATCCATAACCTACAATGAGGAGAGGGATCTTTGCCGGTTCAACGCCTCCAGCAGCGCTTACTAATGCAAAGAGTCCAGCCACACCGAGCAGACTCATAGCAACAACCAGAAGCCCTGAAACAGCTCCACCGCGAAGGGCAATCCGAAGGGCATCATTCAGGCTCGAAAGGGCTGCATGAGCAGTCCGGATGTTACTGCGTATGGAAACCCACATACCGACATAACCGGCGAACACCGAGCAAAGAGCGCCGAATACAAAGGACACTGTAATCCAGCTCGCCAGGGATAGAGAACTTTCAACCGGGTCGAATGTCCTATGGCTTCGGATAAAGCCATAGCCGACGAACAGCAGGGCTGCAAACAAAATAGCCAGCATGATGATCGTCCTGTTCTGCCGCCGCAGGAATGCCTCTGCACCCTCCTTAATAGCGTTCGAGATCCGCTGCATTGCTTCTGAGCCGGTGGAGTGCTTCATCACCCACTTGGCCAGATAGGCAGCGACAACAAGACCAAAAATACTAAATGCAATAACCAAAGAGATGAGCATACCCGTACTTTCTATCTAACTTAACCTCACTGTCCCCGATAAAATTATCATTAGAAAAAGTTTAGTGAGTAATGATAACGAAATTACGTTTCCCAGTCAATTAAATTTTCGTCTTCATCCATAGATGCTATCTTCCCCAATCCTTTTCCTCTCGGGAAAATTTCACGTGTCAGGCCTTGACAGACTACTATCGGATTATTGAAAGCAGTTTCGAGGAGTTTCGGAGGAGTTATCCTGATCAGTTTGAAGAGAAATACGGATCACCCGCACCTTCACGCCCTCATCCCTGCCGGCATTATGAAGGATGGGGTATTCTACGAACAGAGGAACATATCCACCTCAGTGATAGCGGAGATATTCAGGGCGAGGCTGTTAACCGTATTTCATATTCCATCTCCCTATGAAAGTCTCGTGTATTATTATGGTCTCTACGAACAGCTCGCATCGAGGGAAAGAACGGAGAGAAAACAGGAGCGAAAATCCCAACAGCCAATATCCCGAATACCACATCCTGAAGGATTACCTCAAACTTTAAAGCTTTCCGACTCTGAATTCTCTGATGAGGTAAGATTTCTTGCAGCGGCCAAACTCTATGAGTTGGGGAAAATTTCTTCCGGCAAGGCCTCTAAAATGGCTGGGTTGGACAGGATATCTTTTCTTGAAAAGCTTGGATATTACAAAATACCAGCAATAAATATACAGGCTGAAGAAATAGAGAAAGAGATAGAGGCGGTAAGATCTCTAAGATGAAGGCTGTTGTCGGCACAGGTCCCCTTTTATTCCTATCGAAAATCAACAGACTTTCCATTCTTGAAAAATTTGGACGTATAATTGTACCGAATGGCGTCATTTCTGAAATCAGATATAAACAGGACGATGCCCTTGCCACAGTTATTAAGGCTTCAGGGGATTGGCTCAATATCGACACTGTAAAAGACAAGAATCTCTTTAATGTGCTAACCAAGGAGCTTGATGAAGGTGAATCCGAGGTTATATGCCTTGCTTTAGAACAGAAGGATAGATGGGTTATACTTGATGACCAGGATGCCCGCTGATATGCCCATAGATACGGCTTAGACGTTATCGGAACTTTGGGCCTTATTGTATGGGCAAAGAAAAAAAGACTTATAAAGAGCTTCAAAGCGGAAGTAGAAAAACTCCAGAAGGCCGGTTTTTATGCAACTCCTCTGCTTATAGAAAAGTTGATAGACGAGGCTGGAGAAACTTAGATACAAAAGATAGTATGTTTAGTTTGCCTATATTAAAATTTTACCGGTTTCTTGTCAAGGATTTTTTAGATACACCGTCACAACCTCCCCCTTCTTTGAATTAAGGACCCTTGCTGCACTGGCCTTATAGGCATATATCTCAAGAAGACTAAAGCTGTTTATGATAGCGCCAAGTTCTCCCGGGGTTAACTCTGCATAATATTTTCTGATGCCAGCCATCTCAGTCCCACAAATCCTGATGGAGAGGAATGATCCTGATACGTTCTTATGAGCAAGTTCATTCACAGCAGAACCGGATATATTTGTAATAAGATTTCCAAACTTGTCAATGTGTATTATACCCCCTCTGATATAATCCGGTCCCCTTTCAATTACGGGGATAGCAAGCCTCGTATAGTCAGAGATGATATGACCTGACTCACGTAGCTCGATACCCTTCGAGAGCCATGCCGCCACAGGGGCAAAGATATCCCGGCCATGGAATGTGGCACTCACACTTTTAAGAAAATATTGTTCTGTGGTGATCTCTATCACCCTCGCATTTGTGTCTTCCTTAGTCACCAGGGACAGTACCCCGTTATCAGTACCTATAAAGTAATGGCCAGATGCGATGACGAGGATAGGCCTTCTGCCACCTCCGACCCCTGGGTCTACTACGACGACATGAATTGTACCTTTAGGAAAGAATCTATAGGATTGACTTATGACAAAGGCGCCTTCGGAGATGTCCTGACTCTCTATGCCGTGGGATATATCTACAATAGTTACAGAGCTATTAATGCCGTAGATCACCCCTTTCATCATGCCGACAAAAGGGTCTTTCAGGCCGAAGTCGGTAGTAAGGGTTATCAGGTTCATTGACAGTCTCTACGTCTTCAACGCTCCTATAAGTTCTGTAATGCTATTGAGACCCTTCGTATCTAAATACCTTTCCAGTCCATCGATGATCTCGATTGATGCGCAGGGATTTATAAAATTTGCCGTGCCCACAGCAATAGCACTCGCCCCGGCCAGGAAGAACTCCACGGCATCGTCAACGGTAACAATCCCTCCCATCCCTATGATTGGGATCCTGACGGCCTTAGAGACCTGCCAGACCATCCTCACGGCAACAGGTCTTATGGCAGGGCCTGATAGCCCCCCTGTAATATTAGCAAGTCTTGGTTTCCATGTCTCTGTATCAATTGACATAGCAAGGAAGGTGTTGATCACTGAAAGGCCATCTGCCCCCTCCTCCTCGCACACCTTGGCGAAGGATACGATATCTGTAACATTGGGCGATAACTTGATGATGACAGGAAGGGTTGTAGCCCTCCTGACTTCACGGACGACCCGGCGTGTGGCCTCTATGTCTGTACCAAAGGCAATCCCACCTTCCTTTATATTAGGGCAGGAGATATTGACCTCCAGCCCATCGACCCCCTCTACGTCATGAAAGCCTTTTGCCACCTCTCCATACTCCTCCACTGTCGATCCAAATATATTGACGATGACCCTTGTTGTAAACCTTTTTAGGAAAGGGAGCTTATCACTGATAAACGCTTCAACTCCGATATTGGGGAGACCTATCGCATTCAGCATCCCGGAGGGGGTTTCACATATCCGTGGAGGAGGATTACCAGGGGTAGGCCGCAGGGCAATCCCCTTTACGATAATGGCCCCTACTCTGTTCAAGTCACAATACCCGGCGATCTCCTCCCCGTATCTTGCCGTGCCGGATGCTAACATCACGGGGTTACGGAGTTCGATACCTGCTATTTTTGCTGAAAGATCAGGCTTCATTTAGGAAGAGTCCCTAATTTTCTAATCATAGAGTAACTGTTCTCCCTTCAAATACAGGCCCGTCTTTGCATACTAAATAATATCCCCCCCCCTTTTTCTTTACAGCACACCCCATGCAGACACCGATACCGCATGCCATATTGGCCTCAAGGGAGAAGTAGGTCTCAATGTTTAATGGTTTAGTTATCTCTAAAATTCTCTGAAGCATGGGGGTAGGACCGCAGGCATAGAGAGTCGTGCGGGGTGCGGAGTGCGGAATGCGGAACGAACGAGAGAGGTGTTTTTCTAAAGCCTCTGTCACATATCCCTTAAATCCAACGGATCCATCATTCGTAGCCAGTATGACCTCTGTCGAGACGGCCTTTAGCTCTTCAATACAGAGGAGATCTGCTTCTCCCCTTCCTCCCAGAAAAACCCTGTTCATCTTGCCCGGACAGGTAGTCTTCAAAGTCTCAGCAAGGCCTAACATGGGTGCGACCCCGATCCCTCCTGCGACAATGAGAATCTCCCCTGAGGTATCTCCGCTATCAATGGTAAACCCATTACCAAGGGGTCCAAGGATACCGATCTCCTCTCCCTCCTCCGTTTGCGCCAAAAGAGAAGTCCCCTTCCCAACTACCTTATATAATACCTCAATATTCCCATCCGGGTTTATTCGATGAATACTGAACGGTCGCGGGAGGAGGGGATCGGAGGAGCCGGGAGATCCGCCCGGCCTGATCATTAGAAATTGTCCTGGCAGGACCGTTACATCAAAGGGGGCTTTAAGAATAAGCTTGTAGCAGGACCCCTTAAGACATGAATTTGAGACGACCTTTGCCCTCATTCTCCAAAAGAAATCCCTTGTATCTCATATTCTCTATCCCCTGCGGGGGCCTTTATCTTCACTACTTCCCCCACCTTGCTTCCTATCAGCGCCCTCCCTACCGGAGAGTTCAGGGATATCTTTCCATTTTTCAGATCGACCTCATCTTCACCCACAATAGTATACTTCTTTGTCTCCCCCTTAAAAAGGTCAAAGAGTGCAACCGTTGCACCAAAGACGACCTTATCCGATATAAGGGCCGATGTATCTATAATCTCTGCAGTAGCAATTTTATATTCTATGTCCATGATGCGACCCGCTATAAATGACTGGCGCTCCTTGGCCGCTGCATACTCGGCATTCTCAGAAAGGTCTCCATGGGCCCGGGCCTCGGCAATATCCTGTATATTTTTAGGCCGCTCTATCTTTTTAAGCCTTTCAAGCTCTTCCTGTAATTTCCTATAACCCTCTTTTGTCATCGGCCTTTTCACGGCAAGTCCTCCTCCCTAAAATGATACTCCTGCAGGCTCCGTATTGCCATAGTCCTCTTCTTTAGTGCCTCTATCCCGCTTACCGCAGCCCTTGCCCCTGCCATGGTCGTATAATAAGGAATCCCTTTTATCAGCGCAGTCCTTCGTACTGAATAAGAGTCATTTTTTGATTTAATATCGCCAACCGTATTGACCACAAGGGCAATATCTCCATTCTTGATATGGTCTACGATATGCGGCCTCCCCTCTTTGACTTTATTGACAATAGTGACAGGGATCCCTCTTTCCACCAGATAGTCTGCAGTCCCCCTCGTTGCCTCAATCTGGAATCCTGCATCCACAAGTCTCCGTGCAATCTCCACAGATAAAGGCTTATCCTTATCCTTGACACTGATGAATACGGTACCTGACAGGGGCAGAGTCGAGGAGGCGGCAGATTGAGATTTTGCAAAGGCCGCCCCAAAATCTGAATCTATCCCCATGACCTCTCCAGTAGATTTCATTTCAGGGCCAAGGAGGGTGTCTACTCCCGGAAATTTTGAAAATGGGAATACGGCCTCCTTGACTGCGATGTGCCCCATCTCCTTCTCTTTGATAAAACCAAGCTCCCTGAGTCTTCCGCCTGCCATAACCTTTGCCGCAAGTTGTGCCAGAAGGACACCGATGGACTTACTGACAAAAGGTACAGTCCTCGATGCGCGGGGATTGACCTCTAAGACATACAGCCTATTGTCCTTAAAGGCAAATTGTATATTCATGAGACCAATGACCTCAAGTTCTCTTGCCAACGCATAGGTCTGCTCTTTTATATTTTCAATAATATCCGGAGAAATGGAGAAAGGCGGGAGAGAACAGGCGCTGTCACCAGAATGGACCCCTGCCTCTTCGATATGTTCCATGATACCACCGATTACGACATCATATCCATCGGATATTGCATCGACATCAATCTCAATGGCGTCTTCTAAATATTTGTCGATAAGCACCGGATGCCTGGGGGATGCCTTAACCGCACGGGTGATGTACTCCTGCAGGCCGCGCTCGTCATAAACAATCTCCATAGCCCTGCCTCCAAGCACATAAGAGGGTCTCACAAGGACCGGGTATCCAATCCCATTTGCAACAGCAATAGCCTCGTCAGAGGACCTTGCAACCCCGCTTGCTGGCTGCATGAGATCAAGCTTATGAAGAAGCTCGCGAAACCTCTCCCTATCCTCGGCCCTGTCGATAGCATCCGGAGAAGTACCCAGTATCCGGACTCCAGCCTTTTCCAGAGGCACTGCAAGTTTCAGCGGAGTCTGCCCGCCAAATTGAACGATGACCCCCTCCGGCCTTTCTGTGCGGATAATGTTTAATACATCCTCCTCTGTCAATGGTTCAAAGTAGAGCCTGTCCGATGTGTCATAGTCTGTGCTCACAGTCTCGGGGTTACAATTCACCATGATCGTTTCATACCCCACCTCCTTCAGGGCAAAGGCGCCATGGACACAGCAGTAGTCAAACTCTATCCCCTGTCCTATCCTGTTCGGTCCTCCACCGAGGATGACAACCTTCCTCTTATCCGTAGGTCTTGCCTCACACTCCACTTCATAAGTGGAATAGAGGTAGGGCGTATACGCCTTAAACTCCGCGGCACAGGTATCTACCCGTTTATAGACAGGGCATACCTCAAGTCCTTCCCGAAGCCTTCTTACCTCAGCCTCTTCCATACTCAGTAACTCAGCAAGCCGGTGGTCTGAGAAGCCAAACTCCTTGGCCCTGCGGAGAATATCTTTAACTTCTAACATCTGCTCGGTACGCAGGCTAAGGCCTGCGGCTACACCGAACTTCTTGTTCCTTATCTCCTCTTCCAGGTCTACGATCTCCCGAATCTGCTCAAGAAACCATGGGTCTATATTCGATAGCCTGTATATCTCCTCAACACTCATCCCAACCCTAAGGGCATCCGCAATATACCACAATCTTTCACAGTTCGGGGTCTTCAGCCGCTCCCTTAAATGCTCGATCACCTCTTTGTCTTCTTCTCCCAACTTTACAATCTCCTCAAAACCATACCTGTCTATCTCTAACGACCGGATGGCCTTCTGCACCGCCTCCTTAAACGTCCTTCCAATCGCCATGACCTCACCCACGGATTTCATCTGAGTCGTCAGTGTCTGATCTGCCAGTGGAAACTTTTCAAAGGCAAACCTCGGGATCTTTACCACAACATAATCGATCATGGGTTCAAAGGATGCCGGGGTAACCCGTGTGATATCATTTTTTACCTCATCCAGCGTATATCCCACAGAGAGCTTTGCGGCAATCTTTGCAATCGGGAATCCTGTAGCCTTTGATGCGAGGGCTGAACTCCGTGAGACCCTCGGATTCATCTCGATGATCATCATCTCCCCATTTTCAGGGTTTACAGCAAATTGGATATTCGACCCTCCCGTATCCACCCCTATCTCCCGGATAATCTTTATCGCAGCATCCCGCATGATCTGATACTCTTTGTCTGTGAGGGTCTGGGCCGGCGCCACTGTAATGCTGTCGCCTGTGTGAACACCCATGGGATCAAAATTCTCTATGGAACAGATAATCACTACATTATCCGCCAGGTCTCTCATGACCTCAAGCTCATACTCTTTCCAGCCAAGGAGGGATCGTTCTATCAGAATCTCCCTGATCGGACTTGCATCAAGCCCCAACTTGACACACTCCTGAAACTCCTCGATATTATAGGCGATGCCTCCACCTGTACCCCCGAGAGTAAAGGATGGTCTGACAATGGCTGGAAATCCGATATCATCGATGACATTTAAGGCATCCTCGACAGTATAGGCAAAGCCGCTACTGGGAACGGCGAGGCCTATTCTCTCCATAGCCTCTTTGAATTTCTCCCTGTCCTCCGCCTTATCGATAGAATCATATTTTGCACCGATCAGCTCTACATCATACTTGCTTAAGATCCCCCTCCGATAGAGTTCTGAGGCGACATTCAGGGCTGTCTGCCCCCCCATGGTGGGCAGGAGGGCATCAGGCCTCTCCCGCTCGATGATCATCTCCAGGATCTCAGGGGTTATGGGCTCGATGTACGTCCTGTCTGCAAATTGCGGGTCTGTCATGATCGTGGCAGGATTACTATTCACTAACACGACCTCATACCCCTCTTCCCTGAGGGCCTTACAGGCCTGCGTCCCTGAGTAGTCAAACTCACACGCCTGCCCTATGACAATAGGGCCGGACCCTATCAGGAGTATCCGCTTTATGTCAGTACGCTTAGGCATATTTCTCCATCATCTCTATGAATCGTTTAAACAGGTACCATGAATCATGCGGTCCAGGGGATGCCTCAGGATGATATTGTACGGAAAATATTGGAAACCTCTTATGGCGCATCCCTTCTACGGTCTGGTCATTCAGATTGATGTGCGTAAGCTCTACATCATTGCCCAATGAGTCTGTGTCCACAGCAAAGTTATGGTTCTGTGCTGTAATCTCTACCTTTCCGGACAATAGATTCATTACAGGCTGATTCCCGCCGTGATGCCCAAACTGTAGCTTATAGGTCTTTCCGCCGAGGGCCAATCCTAATATCTGATGACCAAAGCAGATGCCAAATATGGGTTTCTTACCTATAAGCCCTTTTATATTCTTTATCGCATAAGAGGCGCCTTCCGGGTCGCCTGGCCCATTGGATAAGAGGATCCCGTCAGGATTCATGGATAACACATCTTCTGCAGAAGTAGAGGCTGGCACAACCGTTACATCACACCCATGACCTGTAAGCATCCTGAGGATGTTCCACTTGACACCAAAGTCATAGACGATGACCTTGAATCTAATCCCCCCCTCACCCTCCCCTCTCCCCGCAAAGTTATAAACCTTCTCACAAGTAACCTCCTTTATAAGATCAAGCCCTGCAAGGCCCGATAGAGACCTGGCCCTTTCTACAAGGCTCTTAGGATTAAGATCTGTTGCCGATATCACACCCTCCTGAGAACCACGGTCTCTGAGCCTTATTGTAAGTGCACGCGTATCGATACCCTGAATACCGACGATGCCATACTCTTTCAGATAGACATCCAGCGGTTTTTGTGACCGCCAGCTACTTGGATAGTAAGACAATTCCTTTACAATAAACCCGGACAGATGCGGCCTTGAAGATTCTATATCCTCTTCATTCACCCCGTAGTTCCCTATATGCGGGTAGGTCATCGTCACGATCTGTCCCTTATAGGAGGGGTCTGTCAGTATCTCCTGATACCCTGTCATGCTGGTATTAAAGACGACCTCCCCGGTCATCTCTCCCTCCGCTCCAATGGAGAGCCCTTCAAAGACCATCCCATCTGCAAGTGCAAGAAGCGCCTTTTTCCTCCTCATGGATGGACCACCTTTCCACCGACTATTGTAGCGCTCACCTTCCCCTTCAACTTCCATCCCGAAAAGGGTGTATTCTTACCCTTAGATTTAAGATGGACGGGGTCTACGACCCAAGCCGTATGGGGACTGATAATTGTGATATCTGCAACAGAAGTTATATGCAGACTGCCTTTATCGATACCCAGGATCATAGCGGGTCGGGCCGACATCTTCATAATGACATCCCTGAGTGTCAAAACCCCTTCGTCTACTAACTGTAAGGCGATCGACAATGCTGTCTCAAGGCCGGTAATCCCAAACGGTGCATTGTCAAATTCTTTTTCCTTCTCTTCCTGTGCATGGGGGGCGTGGTCTGTTGCAATGATATCAATGGTCCCATCCTGCAACCCTTCTCTAACAGCCTCCACGTCACTCAGGGCCCTGAGTGGCGGATTCATCTTGGTATTTGTATTATAACCGGTTACGGCCTCATCCGTCAGCACGAGATAATGCGGGCAGGTCTCTGCCGTAACAGATATCCCTCTTTCTTTCGCCCTGCGAATAAGCTCAACAGCCCCTCTTGTACTCACATGCGCTATATGCAACTGTCCTCCGGTAAGCTCTGAAAGTGCGATATCTCTGGCCACCATCACATCCTCAGATACATTCGGTATCCCCCGTAGCCCCATCTCTGTCGATATCAACCCCTCATTCATCACACCCTCTTCAGAAAGATGGGTATCCTCACAGTGTGAGATGACCGGGAGATGCAACATCTTAGCATATTCCAGTGCCCTGCGCATTACAGCGCCATTCATCACAGGCCTTCCATCATCGGACAGAGCGATACAACCCGCCTCCCTGAGTTCTGCCATCTCTGCAATCTCTTCCCCCTTACTCCCTTTCGTAATGGCGCCGATAGGCAGCACATTGACGAACCCCTCCGTGGCTGCCTTATGCAAAATAAACTCTGTAATAGCCTGAGAGTCATTGACCGGCCTGGTATTGGGCATACAGCAGACGGTAGTAAACCCCCCGGCAGCAGCAGCCATCGTCCCGGTACTTATCGTCTCCTTATATTCATAACCTGGTTCCCGAAGATGGGTGTGCATATCAATAAGTCCGGGGACAACGAATTGTCCCGTTGCATCAATGACCTCTGTATCCGATGCAATAGAAATGTTCGAATCTATTCTGGCAACCTTCCCGCCTTCTATCAGAAGGTCAGAAACCTTGTCTAAATTATTTACCGGATCAATGATACGACCACTTTTAATCAGGATCTTTTTCATTTCGTTACGCCTCGCCTCTTCCTCCCAATAAATACAACACTCCCATCCTGACAGCGATGCCATTGGTCACCTGTTCCAGGATAACAGAGGACAGACCATCCGCCACTTCCGGTGAGATCTCTATCCCCCGATTGATGGGTCCCGGATGCATGATCATCACATCCTCTTTTGCATCCCTTATCCTCTCTGCCGTAAGACAGTAGAGTCTTGCATACTCCCGTGTCGTAGGGAAATAGTTTTTCCCCTGCCTCTCTAATTGAAGCCTCAGCACCATGATGACATCAACGTCTGAAAGCGCCTCTTTCAGGTTATAGAAGACCGAAACGCCAGTGGATTCTATCTCTGCAGGAATAAGCGCTGGCGGGCCGGCCACCCGGACCTCTGCCCCCAATTTGGTTAAGCCATAGATATTGGATCTTGCCACACGGCTGTGCGCAATATCTCCAATGATGGCCACCTTAAGCCCCTCTATGCCGCCTTTTCTCTCCTTAATGGTAACCAGGTCTAAGAGCGCCTGCGTTGGATGCTCATGAGAGCCATCGCCTGCATTGATGACAGAGCTTTTGAGACACTGTGCCAGCATATGCGGAGCCCCGGAGGCAGAATGGCGTATAATAATGAAGTCGGAGCTCATGGCCTCAATGTTTCTTGCCGTATCGAGGAGTGACTCCCCCTTGCTCATGCTGCTACCCGATATAGAGAAGTTGATCACATCTGCCGAGAGCCTCTTTGCCGCGATCTCAAACGAGGTCCTTGTCCTGGTACTCGGTTCAAAGAATAGATTCACGACCGTCTTTCCTCTGAGCGTTGGAACCTTTTTGATATCCCTTCCGGTCACCTCCTTAAATGACTCCGCAGAATCGAGGAAGAGGTTTATCTCCTCTCTATCCAGGCTCTTAATATCAAGAAGGTCTTTACTTTTTAATTCCATTCTATTGCTCTTCCTTCAGTATCACCCTGTCTTCCAATCCCTCTTCAGACAACAGGACCTTTATCATTGCCGACTTAGAAGTCGGGACACTCTTACCCACGTAATCGGCCCTTATGGGAAGTTCCCGATGCCCTCTGTCAATGAGCACGGCAAGCTGTATCATGTCAGGACGGCCGAAATCCAT
Organism: Nitrospirota bacterium; assembly: GCA_023248395.1. Lineage (GTDB taxonomy): Bacteria > Nitrospirota > 9FT-COMBO-42-15 > HDB-SIOI813 > HDB-SIOI813 > JAHFEQ01. Next base: position 4,763 of record JAHFEQ010000009.1, on the reverse strand, counting down.
CACCTCATCCATGGCAGCCCTGATCGTCCTTCCTGTATAGAGCACATCATCGACCAGCACAACCACCTTACCTGAAAGGTTAAAGGGGATCTCTGTCTTCCGCACGGCGGGATGTCCCTTCTTGGTGAGGATATCATCACGGTAGAGCGTGATATCCAGCACCCCGACAGGCACCTCACACTTTTCAATCTCCCTGATCTTCTCTGCTATCCGTTTTGCCAGGTGAATACCGCAGGTTCGTATGCCGATGAGTACCAGCCCCTCGGTCCCCTTATTCCGCTCTATAATCTCATGGGCTATACGGCTCAGGGCCCTTCCAATCCCCAGGCTATCTATGATGACCTTTTCAGACATCGCTTTACCTCAAAAAAAAACCTCCTCATCTTTTTTACAGATGAAAAGGTTTTCGTCTCCATTGCTTTGTTTAACATTTTTATCCCTTCTTAGCCTCACCGGGCTAAATTAAAGGCCGTCTATACAGTAAACTACTTTAATAGACTTGTCAACACCCTGATTCAGCAGACTCTTTCGTCGCATGGATGACAGATTTTACCCGGATGGGAACCGGGGTCTCAATCAGAAGATAGAGGTCTTCAAAATCAGTTGTTGAAAAATTAAATCCACTTTCTGATCCCTTCAGTCCGGCCTCTGAATAGAGTTGGTCAAAGGTCTTTATCCCCTTCCTGTATCTTGCTAAATCGATGGTCTTTATAATGATAAATCTGGCATCTTTTGAAAAATCAAGGGCGATCTTAAGACCTGGTAAAAGCGGGGTTAGCCTGACAACATTAATGCCGGCCTCCACGGACATCTCCATCCCCGCCCGGAGCCTCTCCTCACCTTTCATGAGCCTGTTTATCCTGTCCTGGATATCTTCATACACGACATCAAACCGGGTCTCTCCCTTCATAACGAAATGCAATGTCTGATCCTCTAACATCGCAGGAACTGGATAGATAAGCCACGTGATATTCCTGAATTCTAATGTCCCGTCTACTGAACCTGCAGTCTTGTACTTACTATACTGGGTAGGGTACATGATATATAGCGTAGCCGGCTCTGCAGACCGTACCTCTACAAAGGCAACAATGCCCTTTTTCACATCCACGCGCTTCTCGGATTCGGGATTACGGATTGCAAGGGCACCTGTGACACATAATACCATAAAACTTACTGTAATCAGGCCTGTAAATAACCTATGTGCCAAACAACCCACTTAACAGCCCTCTCTCCCACGCAGCCCTCGATCTTGCATATTCCTTCTTAGGGTCATCGACATCTGCCTTCAGCATCTTCCCATCCTTATCCCAATCCGCACGAACCATTAAAGATTCTTCACTCGATACATAGGGGTAGCAAATATTATAGATTGGGGCTGGTTCGCTGACGTCGGTGCCTAACGCCCTGGCCACCTGATGTGCCACACTCTTGCCCTGGAGTGACGCCGTGAAGGCAGACTTCGTATACGGAACCTTTGCGCAATCCCCTACGGCAAATATATTATCATACTTCTTAGACTTAAAGGTAGACGGGTCAACATCCATAAAGGGATCCCCTAATCCGGCATCCTTGATAAATGTTGCAGCCTTGTTGGGGGGGATGATGCTTACAAAGTCGTAACTCACCTTCTCACCTTTATCCGTGATGACCCTCCGTCCTGCGGCATCGATCTCGATCACCTTGCTATTGGGCATGTAGTTTATGTTCCTTGACTCTAATACCCCTGTCCATTTTTGAGCCAATGGGCCTGGCTGGGGTTTATCATTGGCGTCGACTATCGTGATTTCTGCCTTGATCTTTTTATTGTCAAAATATTCTCGTAACAGGCATGCCACCTCATACGGACCGGGTGGACATTTAAAGGGGGCCGTAGGGACTGTTATGACAATCTTACCCCCTCTGAAGGCCTCAATCCTCCTCCTCATCTCTATGGTCTCACCCAACTCCCAGGCGTGCGCATTGGATGCCGGTTGCTCTATAAGATTCAGGACATCCTCATCGGCGATTCGTATTCCGGTGGATATGACAAGGAGGGTATACTCAAGGTCGCCGGATGCTGTCAAAACCCTCTTCTCATCAGGGATGATACCTATAACCTCGGAACGTACGATGCGTATGTTCCTTTCGGCTATAGGATCATAGCTTCTTGTCACATCATCCAGGTGCTTTAGGCCTGCAACAATGTCTATGTGGGATGGGCCTGAGACAAAGAAGGGATATTTCTCCACTACAATAATCTCTGCTTCCGGAGCCAGTTCCCTCAAGGTAGTGGCACAGTAGAGGCCGGAATAACCGCCACCCAGTATCACGACCCTCTTCTTCGTTGGAGATGGGAGTATAGGCCTGTGCACTTTGGGCATCCCCTTCTCATCGCCAAAGGCCTTCTTCGATGACACCCCATTGATGAAGATACCCCCTGCCATGCTGATCCCCATGCTCTTTAGCAAACTTCGTCTGCTGATCTTCATAAAGCACCTCCTATTGTCTTGATATTTTAAGAAATGGCGTAAGCTTAACAGGATTATTCAAAGTAAATACCACCGGACAGCGCTGTATGGCCAGCTCCTCCGCTTCTTTGATTTTTGCCTCCGGTGCATCACTGATCACATTGAGCGTCACCCTCACCTCCTCCATCACCGGTGCATCACTGATGTCAAACACCCTGGAAAAATTGACATCCGCCTCTACACGGGTTGTGAGCTTCTTTAACTCGATGCCCAGCATGGCAGCCATGGTTGCAAATGTGGCCGTATAGCAGGACGCAAGCCCGTAGAAGCAATAGTGCATCGGGCCTGGCAACTTGCCGCCACCTCCCATGAATGTGGGACTATCTACCTCAAAGGTCGTCTCCCCCCCTTCGAACTTAATATTGGATCTGAATTGTGCGCCTCCTTCTTTAACAAGCCATTCCCCCTCAATCACCTGCGTCTTCCTGGCCTTGGATGGGTCTTTTTTGAGTTGTTCCCCGAATTCTTTTACCTTGTTGATATCCACGTTATTGATTCGCGTCATCTTTAACCCCTTTCAGTGAACATGATTCATCATTATAGCACAAGGCAGGCTGCTGGAACTACTGGAAATTATTGGTGGCGGTGCAGGGAGTCGAACCCCGGACAGGAGGCTTATGAAACCTCTGCTCTAGCCAACTGAGCTACACCGCCATAAGAAAAATTAAACCACAGAGGCACAAAAAAAGTGTGGTTAATCCATTTTTAAATAGCTGTTAGAAATTAATAGATTTACGTGGTTTTGTCAAGTCTGATCCCCGGAAAAATGCCTTGCGGCATGGTAGGAGCTCCTGACCAGCGGCCCGGACTCGATGTATGTAAAACCTAATTCACTCCCTTTTGACTTGAGCTCATGAAACTCATCAGGGTGATAGAAGCGATCCACCGGCAGATGTTGTCTGCCGGGACTCAGATATTGTCCGATGGTCAGGATCTCACACCCCGCGTCTCTGAGGTCTTTCATGACACGGATGATCTCCTCATATTCTTCACCCAGCCCCACCATCAGACCTGATTTGGCCGTTATCGCAGGATTGGCCTTCTTAACCTCATCTAAGAGCATTAAAGATCTCTGATAGATTGCCCCGGGTCTGACCCTCTTATAGAGCCGGGGGACTGTCTCAATATTATGGTTGATAATATCCGGCCTCTCACGGATCACAAGACGCAAGGCATCCATAGAACCCTCAAAATCCGGTATCAACACCTCGATCGTGCTTTCAGGATTATATCTCCGGATAGCAGATAGGGTCGCTGCATAGCTCCCTGCCCCGCCATCCGGCAAGTCATCCCGGGTAACCGAGGTGACGACAACATGTCTTAACCCCATCTGCTGAACCGCAATAGCGACCCTCTCCGGTTCTTCAGGGTCAACCGGCTGAGTCTTGCCTTTGCTGACATTACAGAACCTGCATCCCCGGGTACAAATACTCCCGAGGATTAAAAAGGTTGCTGTCCTCTGATTAAAACACTCCCCGATATTGGGACAGTTTGCCTCTTCGCAGACCGTATGAAGTTCCGCAGACCTTAAAAGCCTTTTTATCTCAAGGTAGCCGCTGCCACCGGGTAACCGGACCCTCAGCCATTCCGGACGTCTTTGGGGTCTATTCTGCTGCATACCCCAAGGAGTATATCAAATGGGTTCTGAAAAATCATCCTGATTCAGGGATTAACTGAAATGATCAAACGTGCTATACTATGCACAATTTTATCTATTTTTCTTCCGGGGAAACAAGATGATTTTTATTAATGACTTTTCGCCTGACCTGGTTCATTGGGGGCCGGTTGTTATCCGCTGGTATGGGGTACTCTTTGCCTCAGGAATTATGCTAAATTATCTCCTGGTTAAGTGGGTATTCAAACGGGAGAAATATCCTGTTTCTGATTTGGACAGTTTGATGATTTATCTGTTCTTCGGCGTGCTGATCGGGGCAAGGCTCGGTGAGGTATTATTTTATGAACCCGGTTTTTTTCTAAGGAACCCTTCGGAGATTATTAAAATCTGGCATGGAGGTTTGTCCAGTCATGGAGCGTCCATTGGGGTCTTTGTCGCCTACCTCCTCTGGACAAAGACTTACAGAGTAAAGTTTACAAAATACGCAGACGCATTGGCCCTTGGATTTCCGATTACGGCTACGTTTGTAAGGATTGGAAACTTTTTTAATGCAGAGATCCTCGGACTTCCGACCGGAAGCGGCTCTATCCCCGGAACATGGGGAGTTATTTTTAAACAGGCTGGAGAGGACTTTCCACGGC
>JAHFEQ010000058.1 GCA_023248395.1 Nitrospirota bacterium | reverse complement strand
TACAACTGGACTGTCATATCTGGTTCCCTCCCCCCGACCCTCCATCTTAACCCTGAGACAGGGGAGATGTTCAGCCTGGATAAACATCATGGGGAAGCAGAAGCTCCGCAGGATGTAGCCGCAGGCTTTAGCCTGCGTCCTAAGTCAGGCAACAAGACACCCGGCAAAGGGAATGATGAAGAGGAGGGGGCTCGTGATGAGAAGGGTGAAGATCAGGGCGAGCCCCTTCCAAGTTTGGACCCGCCCTGTTTTTGTCTGAAGGCCCCTGCAGGCCTTTACAGGTTTACTGTCAGGGTAGCAGATTCAGCCTCCCATAGTACTACTGCTGATCTAAACATTGAAGTACTACCTCAACCCGGAACAATCTCTGGAATGATCAGTTATCCAGGGGAGAAGAAAGGGAAGATATGGATAGGGCTATGGCCCGTGTCCCGTGCCCGCACTATAGAATCTTTTACAAGTCCTATGTATAGCACCACCATGACTACCCCTGGTGAATATAAGATTGAAAATATCTACTCTGAGTCATACCTTGCAGGCGCCTACTTAGATGTCAACGGCAACGGGATAAGAGAGAAGGATGAGCCTTATGGGACCTTCCTGTTGAAGGGGCCAGAGGGGAAACCAGAGGCTGTTGTAGTGAACGGCAATGGGGAAGAAGTGACGGGGATTGATATTGAGTTAGTAGACAGTACAATCAAAAATTAATCAATAACGTTGAAGAAACAGGGAGGATGCTTTATGGACTGGTCAAAGGCATACAATATTAAATGGATAAGATTTTTTTTACCTGTCTGCTTGCTACTCTCTGCTGTCTGCTTGACAGGCATTTACGGTGGCCATATCGCCTATGCAGCGGATGAGATTCCTTCGCATCCTTCGGATGATAGCAAGGACACCCCCTCCCTGACCCCCCCCCTTGATGCCATCAAGCCCCCTGATGTGGTGGCTACGATCAATGGACATAGTATCACGAGAGAAGAGGTGGAGACGCTAATGGCCCAGAACAGGCGGGCGGATCCAACGGGTTTTGATGCCCTAAGTCTTGAGGAGAGGAAGGTGGAAATGGCCCACACCATCGACAGCCTGATCCTTCAGGAGGTGGTCTATCAGGAGGCTGTAAGAAAGAAGATTGACGTAACAGATCAGGAGGTTGACCAATACATTGAGACTATGAAAAGGCAATTTACATCAGAGGAGGAATTTGAGAAGGCCCTTGCCGGTGCCAGAGTGACCATCCCTTTGTTGAAGGAGGAGACCAGGAAAAATCTGATGGGAGTAAAATTGGAAGAGTGGGCAGTGGATAACCTGCAAATCGATGACAAAGAGACAGCAGACTACTATGAGAAGAACAAAGCAGATCTTGATAAAGACGCTGTAAAGGTTAGCCATATCCTTGTTAAGACAGAAGAGGAGGCCAAAGAGGTGATCAGGGAACTTGAGGAAAAGAAGGAGTTTGGGAGTCTTGCAAAAAAATACTCTCTGGATACCTTTACAAAGGATAAAGGTGGGGATCTTGGATGGTATAGCAGAGGGAAGTTGCTAAAAGAGGTGGAAGAGGCTGCCTTTTCCCTGTCTCCTGGCCAGATAAGCGATCCTGTTAAAAGTGAGTACGGTTATCATATCATCCGGCTGGAGGAGAAAAAGGCGGCATCCGAGCAGACCCTTGAAGACCACAAGGAGCGTATCAAGTCAACTCTGCAGCAGGCCAAGTGGAAGCAATTAAGGTTAGAGTGGGTGAAGACGCTCTTGAATAAGGTCGTTGTGTGGAAATGGTCGCCAGATGAAAAGTAGAGTGTTTGCTACTGTCTACTTGATTGGTCTCCTTTGCCACACGGCCTACGCAGCGGATGTTACTCCCTCACCCCCCCCTCACCCCTCCAAGATCCCTGATGTGGTGGCCACTGTCAACGGGCATAATATTACCAGAGAGGATCTTGAGAGGCGGATGACCCAGAGCAGGGCTATGGACCCGGAGCGTTTTGATGCCATGGACCCTGAACAAAGGAAAAAGGCGATAGCCCGCACTATCGGCAACATGGTTGTCCGGGAGGTGGTCTACCAGGCGGCTCTAAAGCGGAAGATCGTTATAACGGACAAGGATGTTGACCAAAAGCTCAAGGAGTTGAAAAGTCAATTTCCATCAGAAGATGCCTTTCATAAGACCTTTGCTGATGCCCAAATTACAATCCCTGCATGGAGAGTAGAGACAAAAAAGAATATAATGGCAGCGAAATTAGAGGAGCTGATGGCAGATGAACTCGATGTCAGCGACAAAGAGATTATAGACTACTATGAGAAGAATAGAAAAGAGCTTACCAAAGACTCCACGGAGACACTGAAAGACCACAGGGACCATGTACGGTTTATCCTCCAACGGGTTAAGTGGCAGCAGGAGAGATCGGTATGGTTGAACGGACTCCTGGCCAGGGTAAATGTCTGGAAATGGTCACCTGAATAAAAGTAGACCGTAGGCAGGAGACAGGAGAGAATGGGCAGGAGAAAATGGGCATATAGGACACAGTTCATGGGAATTTATGTAGTATCAGGATGCGAAAGATGTATTTGCCTTTTAAACCAAAGGGTTAGCTTAAACTTGGTCAGAGTTTCTGAGGATATCATGTATAAAAAGGACACAATGTATGAATCCCCTCTACCCCTTACAAATGCTCACAATGACAGGGTGGATGAGGATTTTGCAGTGATAAATAACAAGGGAGAGATTGCCGGTAGGATGGCACATCCTTTGCAATATAAATGCATAGCAATGGAAAACTGTGGCTCCAGGTTAAGGCCAGGAGGGGATTCTGAATCAAGGCTGAAGTAAATTCAGTACAGGGTTCAGAAAGACATTTTAGAATGGGCTTAAGCCGGCAATCCGAACAGAGAAAGGAGGTGAAATAAGATTATGAGAAAAAGTTTTCTTGGAATATTAGTTCTTATAGTGGTTTTTACCTTTATAGCAGCTCCCGTTTATGCGAATACATGGGATGAGTGGGAAGAAAATAACTTACAGGTAGTCAACAACGGTGTGCTCGGGGATGACATGAATGGTGTACTGAATAGCGTCGCTGGTTATGCTGAAGATGGAAATGCGGCGATATCCTTTGCGCCAACAGATGGAAGCCGTGTCTTCTTTGTCACCGATCTGCCCCTCTCTACACCAACGTATTCAATCCCCTGTCCTGCAGACCAGCTCCAGATGAACTGCTCCTATGTAGCCAGGGATCCGCAGACTGATGACATGGGGGTCGCTAATACCGAAAATGAGGGTATTGTACTGGATGACCTGTTCACCTGGGTAGAGGATTTCTATGATCAGACTGCTAATACACAACGGCATATCGCTCAGGCACTCGACATATTATTCTACAATAACTCTTCCAACGGTGGGGTTGCGCCTGACGGCTTTAACTACCCACAGGGTCTCGCAATCAGCCAGACCTTGGATCAAGACCTTGCTGACTTCCAGGGGACTGCTGGCGGAAACGGAAACGGTATAGCCGGAGTAATATGGCAGAACTTTAATCTGGCAAAGACTGGTCCGACCCTGCATACAGAAGAAGGTGACGACATCCATACTGCTGCTGCAGGATGGATTGACCAGGTCATCTATGCCTATGTTGCTGACATAGATGGCGTTTCTGGCGCCAATGGCACTACGGGCATAAAACAGTCCTATCTGAGTAAGAAGATCGTTGTCGGTACTGGTGGCGACGTCTGTACGGCGATATTTGGTTCCACCCCATGCGATATCACAGAGCAACAGGGCCATCCAGATGTCAACATCAATGGTGTGTTAGACAGCGCCAACACTTTGGATAAGACCGTAAAACATGTGACCAAGACGAGTATGACAGATCCATAATAGTATAGCTAAAGGTGCTAAAGCATCTCTTATACTGGGAGGCCTGATGAATCAGGCCTCCTTTTTTTTGTGCTGAGTGATAAGACAATATAATCTGCTTGGAGATTGCTTCGCCTTCGGCTCGCAATGACGAAAAAGGAGGGGTATCATTTATGCGATAGTCCTTTGACATCGTAGAAAAATCATATATACTCTAAGACCTTTAGATGACTTATCTCAGGCAAAAAAGCTATCTTATCTTGCTTCTTATCTTGCTTCTTACTTCTAATTTCTTACCTCTGATGCCCAATAAATTGGGCAACTACACCTTAGAACGCAGGCTAAAGCCTGCGACTACACCCTACCTACTGTCTGCTGTCTACTACTTACTCCCTCCCACAGCCTATGCCCAGGAAGCCCCCCCCCAGCCGTCCCCCCTTGAGCAAGGGATAGACCTCTTAAACAAAAAGGAGTTTGAGGCCGCTATCACGGTACTCAAGGAGGCTACGTTACTTGACCCGGAAGACCCTATGCCACACTATCACATAGGAGTTGCCTACTTCAGGATGCGGAAGTTTGACCTGGCTATAGAGGCCCTTAAAACTGCGCTCGAACTCGACCCAGGGCTCGCATCGGCTCACACAGGCCTCGGGGCTATATACGAGGCAAAGGGGGAGAACGATCTTGCCAGAAAAGAATATAATAATGCCGCAGAGGGTGGAGACAGCGAGGCGTCGGAGAGGCTCAAATTATTGGAGGCGAAGGAGCGCAAAGAGCGGGGTGTGAGACTCAAGAGGGCAAAGGCGCTTTTCAATGAGGGGAGGCTTGAAGAATCGCTTACAGGGCTTGAGGCAATACTCAATCGTGATCCGGAGGATGCAGAGGCCCTCTATAATATGGGGCTTGTGTATGCGAAGATGGGAAATTATAAAGAGGCGATTGACAGGTTTAAGAGGGTTATCGGGATCGAGCCGGGAAACCCGGGCGCCCACCTCCAGGCCGGCCTTATATACTTTGTTGGAGGGGCCTATGAGGAGGCCAAGGGGGAGTTTGAGGCTGTTATAGCTATCGCCCCCGAGAGTAAAGAGGCCGGCAGGGCAAGGGAGGAGCTTTTGAGTGTAGAGAAAAGAACAGTTGTTGCACAGTATTTTAAGCAGGCGAGTGAATCCAGGGAGAAAAAGGAGTTTGAGGCCGCCCTCTCTATGGCACAGAAGATACTCTCCATAGAGCCGGAGAATATCTTTGCCCTCTATGACCTGGCCGTAACTTATCACCTTATGGAGAAAAAGGAGGAGGCTATAGATGCCTTAAGGAAGGCATTAGAAATCAACCCCGGATATATGGAGGCCCATAGTAAGTTGGGGATTATTTATGAGTCTATGGGGAGATATGAAGAGGCGATGAGAGAGTACGAGGCGGCATCCGGCAAGGAGACCGGGGAGTCAAAGAAGGCCTATGAGAGAGGGGAAGTCCTCAAGAAGTTTTTAGAGGCGAAGGTGAGATCAGAGCGTATAAAAGTGTTGCTCGAAAGCGGAGACTTAGCAGGTGCACTTCAGCAGGCAGAGGCCTACGTCTCTGAAGAAAAGAAGAACCCCAAGGCCCACCTTACACTGGGGAGGATATACCTTCGCCTTGGAAGGGTGACTGATGCAGTCACACGCCTTAAGGCGGCCCTTGAGATAGATCCACGATACTGGGAAGGATATGTATTGCTTGGTGAGACCTATGAGGCGATGGGTAAGTACCTTGATGCCAGGGAGACGTACAGGGTGATCATCTCTGGCGCACCTGACACACCGGAGGGTAGAGAGGCCGGACAGCGTATCAGCAGGGTCACCATGGCCATACACTTTGAGCAGGCAAAAAGGTATCTGGGGGAAGGGGACTTTGAAGGAGCCCTTAAAGAGATCCGGGAGATTCTTGAGGCCGCCCCTGATAACCAGGTTGCCCTCTATAATGCCGGGGTCATATATGACAGACTCGACAGGCCGGAAGAGGCAGAGGCCTTTCTTAAGAAGGCTATCCAGATAAGCCCGGATTATGTACAGGCACATCTCCAGCTTGCCCTTGTATACGACAGGGGGCAGAAATTTGAGGAGGCGAGGAAAGAGTATAAGACTGTCCTCTCTATAACACAAGGAGGGAAGGAGGCAGATATAGCAAAGGTGCGTTTAGGGCTCCTCACTGAGGTTGAGGTACTTACAATCCGCATGAAAAAGGCATATGAGCTGCTGAAACAGGGAGATTATGTTGCGGCCCAGAGAGAGATAGAGAGCGCTATTACCATCGTCCCGGAAAACTATATTGCCCATTACACCTTAGGTATCATTTTCGACAAAATGGAGAGGCGGGAGGAGGCTATCAAGTCGTTGAAACGTTCCATAGAAATAAAACAGGATTATGCCCCTGCGCACCTCTACTTAGGGATAGTGTATGAAGAGGAGAATCTATTCCGTGATGCGAGAGAGGAATACGGCAAGGCTATCACCCTGGGTGAGGGGTCCAGGGAGGGTGAGATTGCTACGATCCGGTTTAACAGGCTGAAGAACTGGAGGGGAAATTTCACTGTGGGCCACACCCTTGACACTAATTTATCCTATGGGGCAAAAAAGGATGTCGGTATCGGAACAGGCTACAGGCTTTCCCTTTTATATTATCTATTGAGGACAAAAGGGAATCTCCTGAGCACAGGACTTACCGGCGACAGGTCTATAACCTATGAAGGTCAATTATGGGGGGAGGGTTATGATACGAATGTAAGATGGGAGACCACCCTGATGGATAGATACAGGCTTGCTACAGGAGGCAATTATACTTATAACATATTTGATAGAGAACCATCCTATCGCAGGTATGGATTCTTCGGGGAAGGCTCAATAACTTCGGAAGCTATACCTACTTCGATAGCCCTAAGATATGGTTTTTACAATACAGACTCTTTCAGGAGTAAAGCCAATAATGCATACCAGCATAGTGTGACTTTATCGGTCTCGCAGAGGCTCTCACCAAGGGATACAGTAAGCGGAAGTTACAGCGTTTCAAACTATATAAACAAAGATCTGCTTGGGAGTAACTATGCTAATCGCTCTAACAATCTTTCTGTAAATTACAACAGGCTTATAAAACCAGGTCTGAGTGTGAGGGCCTCTTACAGTATTGGTCTTATAGAGTACATGAACCCGGATTCTACGTCACTCTATAGTAAGTTCCGGAGGAATATAAGCCATGTCGTGAGTATGGATCTTTCATACTCCCTTTCCGAAAGGGTCTCTATGTCAATAGGATACGATTATAGTAATGTGGCCACTAACCTTCCAAGGCCGACTGCTGAGGAGCAGCGAAAACTCGAAGAGATCCTTGCGGCGCCTATCCCAACGGTTGGCGGTAGTTACGTCAAGCATACTGTGACCATGGGGGTTGGAGTTGCATTTTAGGGTAAATCAAACATTCTTGGCATTCCTTTTAATTTCCATCATTTCTACTCTTGTTTATCTTAATGCCCTGGATAATCCCTTTCAATATGACGACCAACCCTCTATAGAGGAAAATGTCTACCTGCGAATGAGTGAGGGGATTAGAGATATCTTTATATCCCCTGGTTATTATGTAAGAATTACTGAACCCGGGGCAGGCCATTACAGGCCTGTTCTTTTTATAACCCTTCTCCTTAATTATCGTCTTGGCGGACTCGATGTAGTGGGGTATCATCTGGTTAACCTGGCCTTTCATGTGGGGTCAGCGTTTCTGGTGTTTCTGATAGTGCAGGCGATGTCAGGCGGCAGTAAGGAGGGTGTAGCCGCAGGCTTTAGCCTGCGGCCCAGGCTGATAGCAGGTGATAAAGGCTTAGGACGCAGGCTAAAGCCTGCGGCTACCAGCTACCTGCCACCTCCTACCTATACTGCTCTTACCGCAGCCCTCATCTTCGCTGTGCATCCCTTCAACTCCGAGGTGGTGAACTATATCACAGCCCGATCCAGTGTAATGAGCGCCTTTTTTTATCTGCTGGCCTTTTACTGCTGGGTGAAGTTCAGAACCCCCCCACCCTTCCCTCCCCCTCAAGGGGGGAGGGTCAGGGAGGGGGTATACTTCTACATCGCTTCCCTCCTCGCCTTTCTCTTAGGTATGCTGACCAAGGAGGTGGTGATAACGCTGCCGGTTGTGTTATGGCTTTATGACATGTATTTCTATCGTCCCTTCCGCAGGACGCAGGCTGAAGCCTGCGGCTACTACCCCTACCTCCCTTTTTTACTCCTCGTCGCCATACCTTATGTCATGCTGCGAATGTTTTTTACCGGGGCGATGTTTCCGACCTTTAAGAGAGACCTCCTTACACAATTCTTTACAGAGATACCCGTTCTGGCAAAGTACGTAAGACTCTCTTTTATTCCAATAGGTTTGAATGTAGACCATTATGTACCAATCTATAGACGACCAGACCTGCCTGTAATAACCTCTGCACTCTTTTTGATACTTTTCATGGTGATGGCTATAGGGTTATGGAAGTCTAAAAAGATAGAGTGGAGGGTGGTATCTTTCTTCGTGGTATGGTTTTTTATTGTGTTATTACCAACCACGGTTATCCCGCTTAATGCCATTATGCAGGAAAACAGGGGATATTTATCGGCGGCTGCTCTTGCGATAATAATGGGGGCTGTCTTAGGGCAGGTAGCCGCAGGCTTTACCGTGAAAATTCACCCCCACCCCGACCCTCCCCCCTCAGAGGGGGAGGATGAGGGAGTTAGTAGGGACAGACCTTCAGGTCTGTCCAATAAACAAGCAGCATATAGCAGGTGTGCCATTTTAGGCCTTATATTAATTAGTTTAAGTCTTGCTACCCTTCACAGAAATTCCTTGTGGGGGGACAAGATAACCCTCTGGTCGGATGCAGTGAGTAAGTCGCCACTTTCTGCGAGGGGACATGTTAATCTTGGGGTCAGCTATGCCGCAGAGGGTATGTACAGAAAAGGGGAAAAGGAACTCCTGACGGCATTGAGATCAGATGACCCCCCACAGTTTGATATTCACCTTAATTTAGGGAGTATCTATCATAAGACAGGCCGTATGGATACCGCATTGAAAGAGTATCAGAAGGCCGCTATAATCCAGCCACAGGACTTTCGTCCGCGCTATGGCCTTGGGGCGCTCTACCAGCAGAAGGGGGATGCAGAGCTTGCGATCAGGGAATATCAGAAGGTTATAGAATTAAATCCGAATGACTTTAGGACTTATCACAACCTGGGCCTGCTGTATCAGAATAGTGGTGACTATGAGACAGCCATCAGATATCACAAAAAGGCATTGTCATTAAATCCTGCCTATGTGAAGTCTGCTTTTAACCTTGGGAAAATCTACGAGGAGGCAGGAAAGATCGATATGGCAATAAATGAGTATTATAATGTGATAGGAAATGATCCAGGATATACAGATGCCTATCAGAGATTAGGAGATCTGTATAAAAAGAAGGGTGACATGCAAAGGGCAGAGAAGTTTTACAGGGAGGCGCAGAAGATCCGTAATGAAAGATAGCAAAATCAAAAATAAATGGGCCTTTTTTATTATCCTGGTCATTTCTTCCATAGTCTATTTTAATTCCTGCGGAAATAGCTTTCAGTATGATGATAAGTTTTACATAAGAGATAATTTTTATATACGGGATATAGGTAACATCCCGGGCGCCTTCCTTCACCCCTCTTATCTTGCAGTTGGTTTCCCTACAGGACATTACAGGCCGCTCCTCTTTGCCTCTTATGCGTTTAATTATTATTTAAGCGGATTGAATCCCACCGGCTACCGAATGATTAACCTTGCATTTCATGTGGGGTCAGCGTTTTTAGTGTTTCTGATAGTGCGGGCGATGTCAGGCGGCAGTACGGAGGGTGTAGCCGCAGGCTTCAGCCTGCGTCCTAAACCTTTATCACCGGTTACCAGCCTGGGACGCAGGCTAAAGCCTGCGGCTACCGGCTACCTGCTACCTACCACCTATTTTGCCGCGCTGGCCGCAGCCCTCATCTTTGCGGTGCATCCCTTCAACTCCGAGGTTGTAAACTATATTTCTACACGCTCCAGTGTGATGAGCGGGTTCTTCTATCTGGTGGCCTTCTGGTGCTGGGTGAGGTACAGAACCCCCCCACCCTTCCCTCCCCCTCAAGGGGGGAGGGTCAGGGAGGGGGTATACTTCTACATTACTTCCCTCTTTGCCTTCCTCCTCGGTATGCTGACAAAGGAGACGGTGATAACGCTGCCGGTTGTGTTATGGCTGTATGACATGTATTTCTATCGTCCTTCCCGCAGGCCGCAGGCTAAAGCCTGCGGCTACTTGCCTGCGGCTACTGCTACCTTGGTGCGTTATGCAAAGGGGAGTATTGTCTATTTACCCTTTGTAACTATCATTGCCGGAGCCTATTTTGCTGTAAGGTTCTTCTACTGGGGATCCTTTTTGCCCTATTTAAAAAGGGATCTTATGACACAGTTTTATACGGAGATGCCTGTCCTGACAAAATATATAAGACTTTTATTTATCCCTGCAGGTCTTAATGCAGACCACTATGTAACGATATACAGCCGGCCTGCCCTGCCTGTGATAGGTTCTTTCCTGTTTTTAATACTGGTTATTGCTACAGGTGTGTGGCTATTTAAATCTAAAAGGATTGAGTGGAGGGTAGTATCCTTTTTTATTTTTTGGTTTTTCATCGTGCTGTTACCCACCACGATAATGCCGCTCAATGCCATATTGCAAGAGAATAGAGCGCATCTTGCAGGTATAG
Source organism: Nitrospirota bacterium (assembly GCA_023248395.1). Lineage (GTDB taxonomy): Bacteria > Nitrospirota > 9FT-COMBO-42-15 > HDB-SIOI813 > HDB-SIOI813 > JAHFEQ01. Next base: position 2,784 of record JAHFEQ010000058.1, on the reverse strand, counting down.
GATTTGCGGTTTCAATGGGAGTGTTTATCTGGCAGGGCTCTGGTGTAGTCGCAGGCTTAAGCCTGCGTCCTAAGTCAGGGGTTAGAAGTCAGATATACATTGCCCTTATACTTATATTAATTATTATTTTTTCAATAATGACTGTTCAACGCAACACGGTTTGGAGAAACGGGCTCACTCTGTGGGAAGATGCAGTAAGTAAATCGCCACTTTCACCAGTTGCCCATCACAATCTGGCTTACTACTATGAAGAAGAAGGGAAGGTCAGGCTTGCTATACAAGAGTATCAGCGCGTAGTAGAACTGGATCCCTCTCATGCCATGTCATACTATAATTTAGGGAGGCTTTACAGAGGGCTTGGTGTCACTAAAGAGGCCGTAGCCTCATACCAGTCGGCAGTAAGTATCAATCCGGATTATTACAGGGCGTATAACAACCTTGGAATCATTTATGATGATATGGGGATGCATGATCTGGCTATCGAGGAGTTTAAAAAGGCGATCAAGATAAATCCAGGCTATGTTATGGCCCGTATGAACCTGGGCAAGATGTATGAAAAGATAGGACGAATGGATCTTGCTGCCAGCGAATTTGCGATGGTAATAAAACTTGCAAGGCCTGGCTCTGGTGAGGAGAAAAAGGCATCCGAGGCTGCAAAACACCTGGAATGGATAAGGGGAAGGGAAGGTAGCAGCAAGCAGTAAGCAGTAGGGACAGACCTTCAGGTCTGTCCATTGAGCTCGGGGGCATGGTGATAAAAGCTGGTGTATTTGCTTCCTTAGTACTGTTGTCTTCACTGGTCTATTTCAATAGTCTGGAAAATGGTTATCACTTTGATGACTATCATCATATTGTCGATAATCCCCATCTCAAGGATATCAGGAACATACCATCCTTTTTCTTTGATACAACAAAATTCAGCAAAACAGGATGGCAGAATCATTACCGTCCCCTCCTGTTAGTGACCTATGCCCTCAATTATTATGCGGGAAGACTCCAACCTGTTGGCTACCATGTTGTTAATCTGGCCTTCCATGTGGGGTCAGCATTCCTGGTGTTTTTGATAGTGGAGAGTATGTTAGCTGGCAGTAAGGAGGGTGTAGCCGCAGGCTTTAGCCTGCGTCCTAAGTTTTCATCACCTGCTACCAACTTGGCACGCAGGCTAAAGCCTGCGGCTACCGGCTTGGCTACCGGCCTGGGACGCAGGCTAAAGCCTGCGGCTACCGGGTACCTGCTACCTGCTGCCTGTTTTGCCGCACTGGCTGCCAGCCTCATCTTCGCTGTGCATCCCTTCAACTCCGAGGTGGTGAATTATATTACTGCCCGCTCCAGCGTGATGAGCGGATTCTTTTATCTCCTGGCCTTTTATTGCTGGGTGAAGTATAGAAGTCAGGCCACAGGAGTTACCCCCCCTCCTATCCTCCCCCCGCAAGGGGGGGAGGAAAAAGGTGGGGGCTCCCAATCATCTACTGTCTACTATCTAATCTCCCTCCTCGCCTTTCTCTTAGGCATGCTGACCAAGGAGGTGGTGATAACGCTGCCGATCGTGTTATGGCTGTATGACATGTATTTCTATCGTCCTTCCCGCAGGACGCAGGCTAAAGCCTGCGGCTACCGGCCTGGGACGCAGGCTAAAGCCTGCGGCTACTACGCCTATCTACCTTTTGTACTTCTCGTGGCCGTTCCCTATATTGTGTTAAGTGGACATCTTGCAGAAGGCCTAATGTACGAAGGGAGACTTCCACGCAGTTACTATGTAAATCTGCTAACCGGGACAAAGGTATTGACAAGATATGTCCAGATGCTCTTTGTTCCTGTTGATCTTAGTGTAGACCATGTAGTTCAGAATGCCCGCCATTTCTGGGAATGGGAGGTGATCGCTTCAACCGGATTTCTGGCAGGAATACTGGTTTTAGGTTTGTGGCTCTATAGACGGAGTGATGCAGGATGGAGGATTGTGTCATTCTTTATACTCTGGTTTTTTGTGACACTTCTCCCTACCACCATTATCCCTCTTGAAGCTATGCTTCAGGAGAACAGGGGCTATCTGTCCGGCGTAAGTTTTGCTATTATTGTAGGGATAGGGCTTGGTAAGGGCATGGGAGAGGATGTAGCCGCAGGCTTTAGCCTGCGTCCTAAGTCAAGGGTCAGAGGTGCTATATGTATTGCAGTTACATGCATATTAATAGTTATTTTCTCAATAATGACTATTCAGCGAAACAGGGTATGGAAGGATGAACTAACCCTCTGGACAGATGCGGCAATCAAATATCCGATGTCAGCAAGGGCACACTTTGCCCTTGGCAATTTTTATAAAAGGAACGGTGATATCGCTATTGCGATTGAGTCGTACAGAAAGGTCCTGGATCTTGACCCGGATTATTATGAGGCACATAATAACCTCGGTGTTTTGTACTTTAAAGAGGGTGCGATAGATCTGGCCATAGAGGAATTCAAAAGGGCTTTAAGTATCATGCCTGCACATCTCAATGCGCGTATGGGTCTTGGGAAGGCCTTAATGAAAAAGGGGGAGACGGAGATGGCAAAGAAGGAATTTGAGGCTGCTGTAACCCTGGCCAGGGTTACACATCAGGATACGGTTATTAGAGATGCCATGTCTTATCTGAAATGGATAAAAGAGAGGGCTATCTTTGGGGAGATAAATCAATGAAGGAGAAGAATTGGAAGTATGTTGGGATCATGATAGCCTGTGCAGCAATTGTGGTTATAGGAATAGCTATCGCTATTCAGGTCATGGAGCCGGGTGGTTCTTATAATAAATAT
>JAHFEQ010000008.1:34400-39401 GCA_023248395.1 Nitrospirota bacterium | reverse complement strand
AAAAGGTCAGGGGCGCCTATTCACTTTTGGTATTAACAGAAAAGGAGTTGATCGGGATAAGAGATACATACGGTTTCCGCCCCCTTTCCCTCGGAGAGTTAGATGGCGCCTATGTCCTTTCATCGGAAACCAATGCATTTGATCTCCTGGGGGCTAAATTTATACGCGACATATTACCCGGAGAGATTGTGGTTATTAATCATAATGGTATTGATTCCTATATGCCCTTTACAAAGACCAGAGAGGCGATGTGTATATTTGAGCATATATACTTTGCCAGACCGGATAGCTATGTATTCGGAGAAAGTGTAAATTTAGTACGGAAGAATATGGGGTTGATGCTGGCCAGAGAAACAGGTGTGGAGGCAGATATTGTCATACCAGTCCCGGACTCCGGTGTTCCTGCAGCCCTCGGATATGCAGAGGGGAGTGGCCTGCCCTATGACAATGGGCTTATAAGGAGTCACTATGTCGGGAGGACTTTTATAGAGCCTAAACAAGCGATAAGACACTTTGGTGTCAGACTCAAATTAAATCCGGTAAAAGAGGTGTTAAAGGGGAAGCGGGTCGTTGTTGTAGATGATTCAATTGTCCGGGGGACAACGAGCAGGAAGATTGTATCGATGATCAGAGAGGCAGGGGCACGTGAGGTGCACATGCGAATAGCCTCTCCCCCTGTAACATCCCCTTGTTTCTATGGGATTGATACCCCTACAAGGAAGGAGCTTATTGCCTCTAAGACGAGCGTAGAGGAGATATGCAGGCACCTGTCAGCAGATACCCTGGGCTATTTGAGCATCGAAGGGATGCTAAAGGCGGTCAGCAGTGCGCCTGACAGGTTTTGTGTAGCCTGTTTCAACGGGGAGTATCCGATACCCTTTACGGATGAAGAGATAAAGCAACTGGGTCTCTTTGATTCTATAGATCGAGGGGTAAAGGACGCAGGCTAAAGCCTGCGACTACAGACCTGCGGCTACAATAGAACAGGAATAACCATGTCCTCAGAAATAAAAAATCAAGGGCAGTCTAAATGGGGGGCCGTATCGTTTCAGAGGAGAAGGTTTCCCAGAATAGATATTACCCTTCCAGTGGAATATGGTGTTGTTGAGATAAAGGACGATAAATTCAGGACTGTTATCGCACAGAATATCAGCAGCGGGGGACTGCTCCTGGTCCTGCCTGAGTTTCAACCGATATCCACCTGTCTTAAGATCAGGATATACGTTGGGGTGAGGTCAATCGATGCGGAGGTCAAAGTAGCATGGACAGAACTCCTGACCGGCCGGGAAGAGAACGAGTTTCGTTGCGGAGTTTGTTTTATAAACATATCAGAGGGCGATCTGGAGTTTATAAGACAATTTATTACAGAATATATGGAGCGTGAGAGATGAGAGAAGATCAGCGGATGAAAGACCGGAGGAAATTTTTCAGGGCGCCCCTTTCACTTGCCGTACGGTATACGGATCCAGAAGGTAAAGAGACAGAGGGATTCACGAATACTATTGGGGGAGGTGGCCTTTTCATAGAGACTTTTCATCCATTACCCGTCAATCATGATATATCCATAGAGCTGCATTTACCCGGGAGTACCAGTAAGACGATGTTGAAGGGCGAGGTCATATGGAGCAGGATAGAGTACGCAGAGGGGTATCCAGCCGGTATGGGTATCAGGTTTACCAGGGTGTCCAGACAGGATCAGGCCAGGATTAATGAGCTGATTTCGAGGATCCTTGTGGGGGGGACCGAAGAGGGGATCTGACATGCGGGAGAGGATTTTCAGATGAAGCTAAAAAACATCTTTTTATGTCAGTCCTGTGGCTATAGTTCTCCTAAGTGGATGGGGCGATGCCCTGATTGCGGCGGATGGAATACCCTGGTAGAAGAACAGGTCAGTGATACAAATATCAGCCGGCCCGCCGGTCTTTCAACATTGCCGATTCTCCTTGATGAGATAAATTATACAGAGAGTGAACGATCTCTTACAGGGATCGGGGAGTTTGACAGGGTTCTGGGCGGCGGCATCGTTCCAGGGTCGGTTGTCCTGATTGGCGGAGACCCGGGGATAGGCAAGTCTACGCTCCTCCTGCAGGTTGCGGAACGTATTGCGAACAGTGCTAACAATGTCCTCTATATCTCCGGAGAGGAGTCCCCGTCTCAGATAAAGATGCGCGCCGGACGGCTTAATATTGCGGCGAAAGGCCTGTATATCCTGGCGGAGACGTCCCTTGAAGAGATACTCCATCACGCACAAAAGACTCCCCACAGTGCCATGATCGTTGATTCGATCCAGACGATCTTTACCAGCCGGTTATCCTCCGCCCCCGGGAGTGTCAGCCAGGTACGGGAGGTGGCCTCTCTCCTGATGAATTACGCAAAAAAGAACTCCATCCCTGTCTTTATTGTTGGACATGTGACCAAGGATGGGGCTATTGCAGGCCCCCGTGTATTAGAGCATATTGTGGATACCGTCCTCTACTTCGAAGGGGATAGAGGGCATCAATACAGGATATTAAGGGCTGTAAAAAACCGCTTTGGTTCAACGCATGAGATTGGTGTATTTGAAATGAGAGAAGGGGGGCTCGAGGAGATCGCGAATCCATCAGGCCTGTTTCTTTCAGAAAGGACCCTCGGTTCAGCCGGCTCTGTGGTGGTATCAAGCATTGAGGGGAGCAGGCCCATTTTAACCGAGGTTCAGGCCCTGGTGAGCCCTTCTCCCTTTGGAATACCCAAGAGGGGGGCGATTGGTGTGGATTATAACCGGCTCTTACTCCTTGTGGGTGTCCTTGAAAAGAGGGTGGGGATGCATATCCAGGGGCAGGATATATATATAAACGTGGTTGGCGGTCTGGAGCTTCGGGAGCCAGCTGTGGACCTTGGGGTTATAGCCGTCCTGTCATCGAGCTTCAGGGAGATCGCCATAGACCCCTATACCGTTGTCTTTGGAGAGATTGGCCTTTCCGGAGAGGTGAGGGGGGTGACATCCGCAGAGGTGCGGGTAAAAGAGGCTGCCAAATTAGGCTTTAAAAGGTGCATCATCCCGGAGCGCAATGCATCACAGCTTGCCGTGGATTCTATCGATATTATTGGTGTATCCACTGTAAAGAGGGCCGTAGATATACTATTCTGTTAAAGAGAGTGTGAAGAACTCACCAGCAACCGTCATAGCGTTGTTGCTATCCTGCGTCTTTGCCGTATCATGCGCAAGGACAAGACCCTATACGTACATTGGGATCAGCACAGACAGAAGGGCAATAGAGGTCGTCCAGAATAAGTTCGCCCATATAAAGACCATAACTGCTACCCTGAGCCTGAGGCCACCGGGCCTCGCATCACCGAAACTGAATGCCTACCTGTATTACAGGAATGATGGTCTGTTCAAACTTACAGGACTTACGCCAGCAGGATTTACCTTATTTAGTTTTGAGACCACGTATCATCAATTTACCCTATTACTTCCCAATGGGAGAAAAATCATCGGCAATGTAGATGATTTTGTCTCGGAATTCAAAGAGATGTCCGGTGTCAGTCTTCCCACGGACCCTGGAATGGTCAGAGAGGCGATGGATTTTTATGGAGGGAGCGATTCTCAGGACACCTTTTTTCTCATAGAGGAACTTGGGGATTATTACATCCTGAATCAGTTAAGAAATGATAAGGAGTTATCGTATCCTCTTAAACGATGGTGGATTAACACATCGGACATGACCGTTGTCAGAAAAGAGTTATTCTCTCCCCTTCAGGACAGGAGGGGAGAGAGACTTTTCGAGGTGCTGTACGGAGATTTCAGGATAATAGATAATATACCAACACCCTTTGAGATCGTGATAAAAGGAAAAGAGGGTAAGGATCTTCTTGAGATAAAATTTGATAAGGTGGAGTATAATCAATGAAAGTTCTTGGCATTGATACGTCTACGATGACGGGGAGTGTGGGGCTGATCGATGATGACAGACCGCTGTCCCAGTATAGCCTCAGTATAGAGGTGACTCATTCAGAGCGGCTGATGGATGCTGTCGACAAATTGCTTGAAGGGGTTAGAATGGGTCTGGATACCATCGATGGTTTTGCCATTTCCATTGGGCCGGGTTCGTTTACCGGACTTCGCATAGGACTTGGCGCGGTCAAAGGGTTATGCATGGCCACAGGGAAGCAGGCCGCATCAGTTTCTACGTTAGAGGCCCTTGCCTCAAATATGCCATTCTGCAGGCATACCCTTTGCCCTATATTGGATGCCCGGAAAAAGGAGGTCTATACAGCGCGATTTAAATATAGTGAGGCTGGCGGTATGATACGATTGACAGAGGATATGTTGGTATCCCCTGAGGAATTAGCAGAACAAATTCAGGAGCCGGTTGTCTTCTCAGGGGATGGGGTTTATGTATACAGAGATTTTTTTAAAAGGAGACTTGGAGATCATGCCTGTTTTGCGCCGGTGAATACGCTCCTCCCTTCAGGGCTCTCTGTAGCGAGGATAGGTCTCCCTAAGTTAAAAAGAGGGGAGACGATTCGTGATACAGAAGTTCCTATATACCTAAGAAAGTCAGAGGCGGAGATAAAATTAGGGCAGTGATGATCCAGGAAGAGAAAATTATCATAGAAGAGATGAGGGCGGATGACCTGAAAGAGGTGGTCAGGATAGAGGAGGTCTCATTTTCCGACTCATGGTCCTGCAATATGTTTAAGGCTGAGTTGTCTAACCCTGTCTCTCACCCGTGGGTGGCACGCTCCATATCAGGGGAGCTGGTAGGTTATATCTGTTTCTGGGTACTGGAGGGGGAGGCCCACGTGCTTAATCTTGCAGTTCATCCGTCGTACAGGCAAAAGGGCATAGGCTCCCGGCTAATAACAACCTCTTTGGATTATTGGAAGAGGGCTGGTGTTGAGAACGCATACCTGGAAGTCAGAGAATCTAATGAGGTCGCCCGCAGGCTGTATGAGAGATTCGGTTTCCGATTAATAACACGCAGGTCAAAATACTACAGAAACCCTAAAGAAGATGCC
>JAHFEQ010000008.1:0-34300 GCA_023248395.1 Nitrospirota bacterium | reverse complement strand
TGAGAACGCATACCTGGAAGTCAGAGAATCTAATGAGGTCGCCCGCAGGCTGTATGAGAGATTCGGTTTCCGATTAATAACACGCAGGTCAAAATACTACAGAAACCCTAAAGAAGATGCCTGGGTGATGGGATTAGAGATAATTTAATGATTAAAATCATATAAAAAAGAAAGGAGACATGCATATGGCAGTTAAGAATATGGCGCTGATCGAGAGATTACGCCGGGAGAATGATGAGTTTTTTTCCTGGGAGGAGAGGCATAATAGGCTTGAGCGCGGGATAAGAGACCTGAATAGAAAGAATACTCTAACCCCAAAAGAAGAAGTCTTGAGGAAAAACATGCAGAAGGAAAAACTTCTCGCCAAAGACAAGATGATGGAGATATTAAAGATAGAAGGGAACAAGGAGAAGGCCAGGGCTAAATGAAAGAGATCGATGAAAAGAGGATGCCCCTGATAGAGCACCTGGCTGAGTTACGGAAAAGCTTGATTATTTCTATTTTAGCCATTGGGGTGGGTTTTATGGCCTCCTTTTACTTCTCTGAAAGCATCCTCAAATTTTTGACCAGCCTTGTTACTTCTGATAAGAAAAACACGTTTATATTTCTGTCTCCTGCAGAGGCGCTCTGGAGCAACTTTAAAGTGGCCTTCTTTGCCGGTCTCATCCTGGCTCTGCCTGTTTTATTATACGAGATTTGGAGGTTTGTCTCCCCTGGCCTCAGTGAAAAGGAGAGACGTTATGCCATTCCATTTCTTATTCTGGCTTTGATCTTCTTTGGTTTAGGCCTCACCTTCTGTTATATCGTGGTGCTCAGGTTTGCCATGAATTTTCTCTTAACGTATAAGACGGCTGGTCTTACCCCTATGATCTCAATAGGGTCCTATCTTGACTTTGTAATCAGATTTATGCTGGCCTTTGGGGTCATTTTTGAGCTCCCCTTCATCATTATTTTCCTGACTAAGATAGGAATAGTTACCCCTGAGTTCTTATCGAGGAACAGGAAGTATGCGATACTCATAAACTTTATCATTGCAGCGATACTGACTCCAACCCCGGATATATTTAACCAGTTACTGATGGCGGGTCCCCTCCTAGTCCTTTATGAGATCGGTATTATTGGGGCCAGGATCTTCTGCAGAGAGACCCATGGCAAGAAGGAAGAATTCGGGATAAGTTAGGGAGGAATTTTAGCGGACCAGTTGTTTATTCAGGTGAAGCTGGGTATGTTCTATAGCCGTGGATATATATCTTGCAAATAGCGAGAGCACTCTCAAATCACGTTCTGTAAAAGCCCTTTCAGTCCCCTTCAAATAGCTTAAATTAAGGATTCCCATGACCCTTCCCTTCAGCTTTATAGGGAGAGATATTGCTGAGTTAATCTCACTGGTCTTTTGAACAAAGTTTTTAAACCGGCTGTCCTCCACTCTTCCGAAAAGGATCAGAGGGGTCTTGTTCTCGAAAACCCAGCCGGCAACACCCTCACCTATCTTTGGGGACTTTGCATCCACAATCTCCTTCTCGAGGCCTATAGAGCTGGCTATAATAAAGGTTCCGACCTTTTCATTAGGGAGCATAATAGAGGCCCTGTCTGCCTTTACTAAGTGGAAGGCAAGGGATAAAATCTTATCAAGCTTCCTCTGCAAGGTTAACAAAGATACGCTGATACGCCCGACCCTGTATAGCACGACGACTTCACTTAAACGCTCCTTAAGGGAGGCTGACCGGATGCGTTCCTCGATATTTTTGAACTGCTCTTCCGTAAGGGTGTTATTTAACCTTTTTAATTCCTTTTCCTTGCTGATGATGTATATTGAGAATAGTGCCGTAAGGAGACCCAGGAAAAATAACGTCAGAAACTTCTGTTCGAGAATAGAGAGGACAATGACGGCAGTTGTTAATAAGACCAGTATCCCAACTTCAAGGCTCAGGAGTTCCCGCCTCTTTTTTTCTATGGCCTGGAGCTCCTTTATGTAAGGTTTTTCCATTAGATAAAAATACCATATCAATGAGCACTTGACAAGAGGGAATAATTTACCTAATATCTTTAAGTTTGTTATCAGAGGTGAACCATGAAGATCATAAAGAAACGGGCTCCAAAAAAGAAGGATGTCGTCGAATCAGAGGAAATACGGGGTATCGTACATGATATCTCTTCAAAGGTAGGCCAGACCCTTGAAAGGAACCGTTTGATAGCGGTCGTCTCTATAGCCCTCTTAGTGATCCTCTCTGGTGCAGGCGTAGCCTATTATTACCTGGCCCAAAAATGGGATCAAGAGGCTTCCCTGATGGAGAACAGCGCCTATAATTATTACCTGGAAGGGAACTATAAGGAGGCGCTTTCTAAATATCAGGAGATCGTAACAGACTATTCTTCTACTAAGAGTATGCCAGTTGCCATGTATTATACCGGCAATAGTCATTTAGGTCTTGGACAGACAGACCAGGCCATTGAGGCTTATCAAAAGTTCATAGAAAAATGCAGGGATCAGGATACGACCCGGCCCCTCGTCTACATGAACCTTGGTTATGCCTACATGAATAAAAAGGACTATAGTAATGCACTATCTGCCTTTAAGGAGGCATCGACACTGAAGAACTCATTAGTGACTGACCGGGCAATCTATGAAATAGCCCGTACCTATGAGATAACCGGAGATAAGGTTTCAGCCATAGAGAAATATGAGTCTCTTGTAAAGACATTTCCTAACTCTCCCTGGAGGGAGGATGCCGCAGCTAAATTAAATAAGATGCAGGGGAGCACTGGTGGCGCCGTAAAAGAACAACCGCAGGATAAGACAGACAATACCAAAGTCCCAAATAGCCAGGAGGGTAAATAATGCCGAGGGTGCTTGTTACAGGCGGTGCCGGGTTTATAGGGTCTTATCTATGCGACAGGTTTCTTAAGGAAGGTTGTGAGGTTATCTGTATCGATAACCTTATCACTGGAAGCGCTGATAATATCGGGCATATCAAGGATAGTCAATTCTCCTTTATCCATTATGATGTAACCAACTATATGTATGTTCAGGGAAAGCTCGATTACATACTCCACTTTGCTAGTCCCGCCAGCCCCCTCGACTACCTGGAATATCCAATACAGACCTTAAAAGTAGGTTCTCTCGGTACTCACAAGGCACTTGGCCTTGCGAAAGAGAAAAGGGCAAGATTCCTGCTTGCATCCACATCCGAGGTCTATGGAGATCCCCTCATTCACCCGCAAAATGAAGACTACTGGGGAAATGTAAACCCGATAGGTCCACGCGGGGTCTATGATGAGGCAAAGCGCTTTTCAGAGGCGCTCACCATGGCCTATCAGAGATACCACAAGGTGGATACCCGGATCGTAAGGATCTTTAATACCTATGGTCCCAGGATGAGGATAAAGGATGGCAGGGCTATACCAAACTTTATTGCTCAGGCCCTAAAGGGAGAGGATGTCACCGTATTTGGAGATGGGACCCAAACCCGCAGCTTTTGTTATATCACGGATCTGGTCGAGGGGATATACAGGTTGCTGAGATCTGATTACAATCTCCCTGTGAATATAGGGAATCCACAGGAGATGACTGTGATGGGGTTAGCACAGGAGATTGCCGCCCTTACAGGGAGTAAAAGTGCGATAGTACAGTTGCCCCTTCCGGAGGATGATCCCAAGGTAAGGCAGCCTGATATTACACGGGCAAAAAGGATCTTTGGATGGGAACCGCGTGTGGGGTTAAAGGAAGGATTACAGCACACGATAGAATACTTTAAAAAGAGGATGGGGATTCCAGGATCAAATATCTCGCTAAATGTATAACTCTAGTTGTAGCGCTTCTGATTTGCAGCCCATTTTTTTCCTTTGCCGATACGTTTATTGACGGAGAACGGCTGGTCTTTGACCTCTCCTGGTATGGGATGAGCGGCGGGACCTCCATCATGGAGGTGAAAAGAGAGATCGACAAAGGCCGCCCGGTGTATAAGATAACTTCCACGACGCGCTCCAATAAATTTATTTCGATGTTCTATCCAGTCAATGATGTCGTTGAGACCTACATGGATGTCATGAATCTCTATCCTTATCGCTTTAGATCGCGACAGCAGGAGGGTTCCTATGCCAGTGATAAGGAGATCCTCTTTGACAGGGAGAAAAAGACGGCAACGTTTATCAATCATCAGGCTGGCGTGGAGAGACATACGTCTGAGGTTTCACCCATAGTACAGGATCCTCTGTCTGTCGTGTACTTCTTTCGTACCCTTCCTGCAGAGGTGGGGAAAGATATACAGGTTGAGGTATTTGACGGAGGAAAGAACTGGACTCTGGTGATTCAGGTATTAAAAAGAGAGAAGCTATGGACCCCTGCCGGTACCTTTAATACGATAAAGATAAAGGCGCTGATAAAATATGAAGGCCTGTTCGTAAACAAGGGGGATGTGCTGGTATGGTTTACGGATGATACCTCCAGGATGCCGGTGATGATGGAAAGTAAGATCAAGATAGGACACATCACCGCCATGCTGATAGAAAAGAAGAGTGGCAACAATTCCCGGTGAATCCATCGGGGAACCTTCTAATGACAATGGGGGGTTAATGAAAAAGATAATATCAACCTCAAAGGCTCCGGCAGCCATAGGTCCTTATTCACAAGCAATCAGAAGTGGTAATCTCCTTTTTATCTCAGGACAGATCCCCATTGATCCGGAAAGCGGGGAATTAATAAAGGGGGATGTCGAAGAACAGGCCGAAAGGGTCCTGAAAAATGTAAAGGCAATTCTTGAGGCCGCTGGTATGGGGTTGGAAGATGTTGTAAAGACAACCCTCTATCTCAAGAATCTTGGGAACTTTGAGAAGGTTAACAACATCTATAAAAGATATTTTGTGAGTAGTCCACCCGCCAGATCTACTGTTGAAGTCTCACGTTTACCAAAGGATGCAGAGGTAGAGATAGAGGCTATTGCTATAGCGCCTTTTGAACGCGATTAGAACGCAAACAACGCGTACACACCCTGACACGTTTCGGGGCCGTGTTAATAATGACCCTTACCCGTTGCAGATTGGGTTGGAATACCCTCTTTGACTTATTATTGGCATGACTGACATTATTGCCAACAGTTCTTCCTTTGCCACATACTGAGCATCTCCTGGCCACTCGACACCTCCTGAAAATTTGGGGACTTGTATATAAAACTTTGTAATATTATCATAATTGAAAAATAAAAGGCAAGTACAATAATGGACCTCCAAAAAGACATACAATATATCAAAGGCGTAGGCCCTGCCCGGGCCAAACTGTTCAACAGGTTAGGAATACATACGGCAGAGGACCTCCTCTATTTCACACCCTTTCGATACGAAGATCGGGGGAATATAAGACCGATCCGTGAGATATCCCAAAACAGTGGCGACACCTTTCAAACGGTTCAGGGAAAGGTCATTGCTACGAGGGTTATCATTACGCCGAGACAGAGAAAAAAGATATTCGAGGCAACGATAGCAGATGGCTCGGGGTACATCACCGCAAAGTGGTTTAATCAGGCCTTTCTTAAAGAGGTCTTAAAGAAAGAGAGGCAGGTCGTATTAAGCGGGCATGTACGGGCAGACCAGTATGGCTATGGACTTTATATGGATGGCCCGGAATTTGAGATTATTGACACAGAGGATGGTGAGCTTATTCATACCGGCAGGATAGTGCCAATATATCATGTGACCCATGGGCTTACACAGAAGGTTGTCAGAAGTATCCTTAAGGGTGTTCTTGATCTATACAATAGGCCTGAGATACTTTCCAAAGAGCTGCTTGAGAAATACCATCTCCCTGCACATCGTGAGGCTATCCATAATATCCATTTTCCGCCTGAAGGGTCTGATATTGAAAGGCTGAACAAGGGAGATACGCGGTCACACAAACGGATATCCTTTGAAGAGTTTCTGCTCCTGGAGCTTGGACTGGCCATGAAGAAGTCCGTGGTGACAAAAGAGAGCGGCATTGTTTTCAATGTGGATGGTCCTGTTATCAGGAGGCTTCACTCACGCTTACCGTATAAACTGACACTCTCCCAGCAGAGGGTGATTGATGAAATAAGGGGGGATATGGCCAGTCCTCATCCCATGAATAGACTCCTTCAGGGGGATGTTGGGTGCGGTAAGACGATCGTTGCACTAACCGCAATGCTTATTGCTGTTGAAAACGGGTATCAGGCCGTCCTTATGGCCCCCACCGAGGTGCTGGCTGAACAACACTATCGAAACATCAGTACCTATCTGGATCAGCTCAACATTACAGCATGTCTCTTTACCAGTGGTGTAAAATCCAAAGAGAGGGGGAATCTTCTGCAAAATATCTCAGAGGGCAATGTAAATATCGTTATAGGGACACATGCCCTGCTTGAGGAAGGGGTGATGTTTAAACGCCTGGGATTTGCCGTGATTGATGAGCAGCACAAGTTTGGCGTCCTCCAGAGGGCTACATTGAAGAAAAAGGGGTACAACCCTGACGTCTTAATCATGACAGCAACCCCGATCCCCCGGACGCTGGCCATGAGCGTCTATGGGGATCTGGATCTGTCGGTTATCGGGGAGTTGCCGCCAGGCCGTATACCGGTTATCACGAGATGGCTTTATGGGGACAGGAGGAGAGAGGCCTACTACATCATGCAGGAGGAGCTAAGGAAGGGAAGACAGGTCTACGTGGTATACCCGCTTGTAGAAGAGTCTGAGAAGGTTGACCTCAAGGGGGCAACGGAGATGGCAGAGAAGCTGCAGAAGTCCTTTCCTGAAAACAGGGCGGGTCTCCTTCATGGGAGGATAAAGTCTGCCCAAAAAGAGGAGATTATGGGGCAATTTAAGAGAAATGAAATACAGCTCCTTGTCTCAACGACAGTTGTAGAGGTGGGTGTTGATGTCCCGAATGCAACCGTGATGATTATAGAACATGCGGAGAGATTTGGGTTGTCTCAACTCCATCAGTTGCGCGGAAGGGTCGGGAGGGGAGGGGATAAATCCTATTGCCTGCTCCTTACGAGTGGAGGAATCACAGAGGAGGGAAGGCGCCGGTTAAATACTATGGAGAGGACGAATAACGGGTTTGAGATCGCAGAGGAGGATTTATCGATCAGAGGACCTGGTGAATTCTTTGGGACGAGACAGTCAGGGATTCCGGAGCTTAAGGTAGCCAATATACTCAGGGATGCAAAGATATTAGAGGCAGCAAAGAAAGAGGCCTTTGAGATTGTTAAAAAGGATCCTTCGCTGGATAAGCCAGAACATGGATTACTACGGCATGCTATGGAACGAAAGTGGCGGGATAAGCTTGAACTGGCGACGATTTAGAGGGATTTGTTATCTTGATTTTGCCCGACCAATCTTGTAATATACAATCTATGGATGTGTTTAGAAAGATACAGAATGACGTGACAGAGGGGATTTCAGTCTTGAGAAGGGAGGGGACCTCCCTGTTTCTTAAAACGATGACGGAGATGGATATGCTGAAGTTTCGATTTGATGCGTCCAAGGTTCAAACCCATCTCTCTGAACTTTATCAGGAGCTTGGGGAAAGGTTTATCGAGGCGGTAGAGAGAAAAGATTACGATATTCTTTCAAGGGCTGAGGTGAAAGCTACCATGGAAAAGATTGAGACAATAAAGATGGAGGAAGAGAAATACAGGAAGGAATTAGATAACCTGAGAGATTTACAGAAGGGTTGAAGAAGATGGCCTCGTAAAAAGTATAGAAAGTGGACGACTTCGTAAAAAGCTCCATATGCAAGGCGCGTAAATCCTGAGGAATGAGACGTACTTTTAGGTACGCCGCAATGACGAAGGATGCAGCGCAACGCCGCAGATGGACTTTTTACGAAGTCGTCAAAGAGGGGATAAGATGAAATGCTTCCATAAGCGCCTGTTTATAGCGAGTCTCATCTTTTGTTCGTTCATAACGGCCTGTGCACCCAGGATAATTCCAAGGACAGGTCAGTCCGGATTGGTTGACGTAGAGTCGAATATCATCACAAAAGAGAAGAGCGGGATAAAGATGTCGGTGCAGACAGAGGAGTGGAGATATCCACCCTACGCGCTCAATGACTACTTTACCCCGTTCCTGTTCCTAATAAGAAACAATACAGAAAATAAGATTGCCATAAAGTATAGTGGTTTTCTGCTCTTTGATGAACATGGAAACCAGTTCGAGGCAATCCCCCCGGAGGGCGCGGAATACATGATGGCTACAAGGGATCTCTATGGGGATAGGGCGGATATATTCTTCAGATTTGAAGAGACAAGGCCCCCCTATACCTACGGATTTGAAGTCCCTGCCTATTTGAGAAAACCTTTTAGTAATATATCAATCCTATCCCTCCCGGAGGCCCTAATCTATCCAAATTCTCAGGTCCGTGGTTTTGTCTATTTCCGGAAGGCGATTACGTATGGAAAAGGTTTAAGATTAAGGGTTGAACTCGGTGGAGTTGAAGAAGAGTTCGAATTCGATATAAAGAAGTAGCCGCAAGCTGTAGTCGCAGACCGTAGTCGCAGGCTTTAGCCTGCGTTCTAAACCATGGTGAGGAAAGATTTGCTGACGCTCGCAGGGATTGACATAGGCACGAATACCCTCAGGCTGCTGATAGTACGATTTTCTCCTGATGGCAGATATCATAAAATAGAATCAGGCCGGCATATCACCAGGCTGGGAGAAGATATTTCCAGGACAGGGAGGCTGAAGCCTGAGCCGATGGAGAGGACGGTAAGGGTGTTAGAAGGCTTCTCTGAAATCTGCAGTAAATATCCACTGGATGGTACCTATGCCGTGGCCACAAGCGCTGTGAGGGAGGCATCCAACGGGGCTGATTTTATCAGAATGGTCAAGACAAGGACTGGCCTGGATGTTGACATTATCTCCGGTGATGAAGAGGCACGACTGACCCTGCTCGGTGTTGCATCCGGTCTGGATATAGAGGACAAGGATATCTTTTTAATGGATATAGGCGGAGGGAGTACGGAATTTATCGCTGCTTCATGCGGCAAGATACTTTTTAAGGTAAGCACAGATATCGGGGTTGTCAGATTTACAGAGCAGTATATACTCTCTGACCCCCCTGAAAAGAGAGAGTTGGCATTACTAGAGCCGGCTATTGAGGCGCGTCTAAAAGAGCTCCCGTCTTTCGGGGACGTTGACTCGCAACGTTTCCCTAAAGAGATGTTTATTGGCACGGCCGGCACCGTGACCACCCTTGCGGCTATCGAACAGAAGATGGCTGTCTATGATCCAGGTAAGATCAATGGATATCATATCAGCAAGGATAGGATCGGAGAGATCCGCCGGACGCTTTCGGACATGACGATAAAAGAGAGGAAAGATCTCCCTGGCATTGAGAATGGGAGGGAGGATATCATCATTACAGGCGCTGTCGTTGTGGATAAGGTCATGGAGTGGTTTAGGTTTCCTGAGATCGTCGTCAGTGATAGCGGCCTGCGGGAGGGGCTGGTGATAGACCTGTACAATAGATTGTCTTAGACTTCTAAAATAGACATTGAAAACTGTCATTACAATATTTATTCTCTTCGCTGCCTTTATTTCTGTAACCCCTTCCTTCGCCACCTCCATTGACAATCCTGGCGCTGATCAGCCTGATGAAAGCTTCACGCTTGGGGATGCAATATACCCCACCCATTTAGAAGAGATCTCAACGAATGTCGACGCAAAATCGAGGATAGCTGTTCTGGATAATGGATATGGGAGAGAATCGGAACTATTTTTTGGATTATATTTACCCGTAAGGGTTGTTCAAGAGACAGAGTTTTCTGCTCAAGCCTCGTCAGTATCCTTGTTGATTGTCCCATCCGGCGGACTCTCCTCTCTTAGAGACCCGGAGGGATTTAGAGCGGCCTTAAGCAGGTTTGTGGAAGGTGGCGGGATATTGTTTGTATTCTCCCAGAAAGTTGGTAGAGATTATGCCCTCCTTCCCTTCTCACCAGGTGAGTCTCTCAATGGATATGGGTGGCTTGAAGACCAGAGCGCCCTGACACATTCCGCAATATTGACCCTCCGGCATACCGCAGTCTCAGGGCTAATGACATCAAAACCTCACCTGAATATCGATGGTCTCTTTACCTCCTATCCACGGAATGGGAGGCCTTTGTTACGGAATAGTATTAGCGGGCAACCTGTGATGCTTATCTACAAACATGGCAGAGGCAGTGTCATTGCCAGCGCTCTATTTACCGATTGGGCCTATCTCCATTCACGTGCCACATGGGATGAAATAGCGCTGTTTTCAAGCCTTCTCAGATGGACGGGGCTATCTTTAAACCCTTCTGCCCCTAAAAGACCTCCTGTGAAACATACAGACCCTGTTTTGCCAGAGGCATTGCCACCGATCGGCTTTTCTGTTCAGTCAGACAATGAGATATACATGACTGGGGCGACGGCGACCTTTACCATCAATCTCTGGAATCATGAGGACAGGAAACGTGCCATTCATGTATTCTATGATGGTCATGGACAGGAGGTACAGCTACCACCGCGTGGAACTGCCCAGCTTGTATACTCAATCCCTGTTTACTCCGCGAGACGCCTCTGGGTCTATTTTTATGATGAAAAAGAAATCTTCTTGCAAACACTCAGGAAAGGATATACAGTAGTGTACCCAAACAGCGCAGACGCTGATGAAGGTAAGAGAGAATAGAAAAGAAAAGGTAACAGAAATAATAAAAAAAGAGGAGGGGACATGAAGAGAATCGTTTTATCGCTTGTCGTTGGGGTATTAACCTTTTTCGCAGTGACTACCTTTGCTGCAGAAAGCGCAAAGAAAGGGGGAGATAAACCAGTGGTTACTATAGAGATGGATAGAGGGAAGATCGTATTTGAGATGTATCCGGATGTCGCGCCAAAGACTGTAGCGAGGATATCGCATCTCATAGAGACCGGATTTTACAATGGTCTGAACTTCCACAGGGTAGAGCCGGGTTTTGTGATACAGGGTGGAGACCCGAAGGGTGACGGCACAGGAGGGAGCGGGGTAAAGCTGCCGGCAGAGTTTAACAACAAAACGCATGGCACAGGTACTGTGGCCATGGCGCGGGCCATGGACCCCAACAGTGCAGATAGCCAGTTTTATATATGCCTTGCCCCGCAGCCTTTTCTGGATGGCAAATACACTGTCTTTGGTCAGGTGACAGAGGGATTGGACGTGATCCAGAAGGTCAAGGTCGGGGATGTGATGAAGAAGGTGACATTGAAGAAGTAGCGAAAAGAGAGACTGAAGTGCATTACTGTTTCTATATCGACACGTGCTTGGTCTGGAGATTAGCGAGATCGAGGAAGTGATCCGAGCCCGCAGGTCAAAGCACGTACCTGTGGTCAAGGCGCATGAAGAAGTCAGGGCGGTGATCACTGTCCGCCCATGTCTTTCGCCACTCATTTGCGACTTATCTGCTCGGGGACGGCTACAACATCCGGACAGTTCAGGAACTACTTGGTCGCAAGAACGTTAAGATGACAATGAGTTACACCCATGTGCTAAACCGAGGAGGCAAAGGCGTGTGCAGTCGTGCGCAGTCCTGCGGACGCATTGTGAAAGCATCAGGTGTGTTATACAGAAACTATATAAACAATAGTTATGCTTATAGAATAATGGAGCATGTTGGAGAATAGTGATGATTAAGATTAGCGACCTCAAAAAAAAATGAGTAATTCTGCAATGAAGGGGAAAAATTATTTAACAAGTGGACAGATTATAAATAATATCAGTAATATCATGAAAAAAAGTGTGGGTTATGGCAAAAGTACAATTGATTCAGGTTCTCGAGTGATAAACTATGTTGTGGCGACAGATGCGATTCGCCAACTTGAACAATTCCTTGGGCAATTCAAGAAATGCAGACGGCATTTCATGATATTTGGATTAGAGTTTCAAACAACAGCTTTGATGTAAACAAGTTGACGAGGCAAAAGCCTAACCCGGCACTGGACTGAATGCGTACCACAGGACACTTTTTCAGTCTGTCATGCCCTGTGGTTTGCCAATCAGTTTTATGCTGGTTGTTATCGTTCATGGTACGCATCAGTCAGTTTTGCGTTTTGATGAAAGCTATAGAATCCAATCCTGGCACGCTTCAGAAGGACATTAAGTTGATATAGTTCGATTATTACGGACATTATGAAATGAAGCAAAAGGTATATTTAGAAACATCTATTATCAGTTATCTTGCTGCGAGACCAAGCAGGGATATTATCATTGCTGCGCATCAGGAATTGACAAATGAATGGTGGGAGAATCGTAGGAAACGTTTTGATTTATTTATTTCCCAGCTTGTTATTCAAGAAGCAAAAGCAGGCGACAAAAATGCAGCACAAAAACGTCTGGACATCCTTGAATCAATTCCGTTACTTGAGTTGAATGAGAAAGTAATATCTTTAGCTCGTATCATGATAGATGAAGCTTTACCACCAAAAGCAGTGGAAGACGCTTTGCATATTGCTGTTGCTGTAATTCATGGTATGGATTATTTATTAACATGGAACTGTAAACATATAGCCAATGCTGAAAAAGAACATGCTATAGCTGCAGTATGCCGCAGAAACCATTTTGAACCTCCGATTATATGCACACCGGAAGAACTCATGGGAGGATAAAACTATGTGGAAAGATAGCATAGTAGAAGATGTAAGGAAAGTACGCGAGGAGCATGCAGCGAAATTTAATTACAATCTGGATGCGATATATCAAGATCTGAAGAAACAACAAAAAAGAGGTGGACGAAAAGTAGTATCGCTACCGGCAAAGCGGGCTGCGGTTGTGGTGAGAGCAAAAGCATCTTAATTAAGACCACCCAACCAGTCAGTGCAGTGAAATCGAACCACAGGTCATTTTTTTAGCCTGTGATAGCTTGAGGTATGCAAATCAGTTTTTTGCTTTTTGATGAGCTTCAGTGGTTCGATTCACTGACTTCTACGTTATATGGAAAATTTAAAAAAAGGAGGGCTTATTGGCGAATGTTTTACAATTGATGAAGTTGTATTCGGCGAAGAAGGCGATATGCCCTTACTTGGCGCAAGAACTTTAGGAGGGCTTAATTTAACAGTTGACTCTCGCTTAAAAAAACTTGTTGCCGCAGGTCCATTGCCAGCAGCTTAAATCTTACTCAGGCGATAATACCAGGCGGAAG
This sequence comes from Nitrospirota bacterium, assembly GCA_023248395.1. GTDB lineage: Bacteria > Nitrospirota > 9FT-COMBO-42-15 > HDB-SIOI813 > HDB-SIOI813 > JAHFEQ01. Next base: position 21,161 of record JAHFEQ010000008.1, on the reverse strand, counting down.
CCAAACAGGGAGTCAGCGCCTGCAACATCGACATCCGACCAGAAGCGATCGGTGGTACGGACATTCCTGGCCTCGCTGTACCAGGAACCGCCCCGAAGGATGTGATAAGAAGTTCTTGTGGCTGGGCCTGTGGGATTATCTTTAGGGCTCGTGGCATAATAATCACCGTCATAAAAATCATACACCCATTCCCAGACATTGCCTGACATGTCATAGAGCCCGATGACATTTGGTTTCTTCTCTTTTACAGGATGGGTCACACCCTCAGAATTATCATCATACCATGCATATTCTCCAAGTTCTGACTCACTGTTCGTCCCGGCAAATTTCTCTTTCTTTCCACCACTCCTTGCGGCATACTCCCACTCCGCCTCTGTCGGCAGACGATATTTTCTGCCCCTCTTCTTATTCAATTTTTCTATAAACTTCTGGGCATCCTCCCATTCTACCGAATCTACAGGATAATTATCCCCGGTATTGGAGACCGATGGGTTAGCGCCCATGACGGCTTCCCATTCTTTCTGGGTCACTTCTCTCTCCCCAATATAAAAATCATTCACACAGACTTCATGCGCCGGTCTTTCACCTGTATATCCATCTCCAAATAGGTCTCCCATTTGAAAACAGCCCCCTTTGACAAAGACCATCCCCTCTATCTTTTTACCTTTGGGACTATCGGTTTTAGCAGGATGGTGCTGTTTTGTATGGTTCTCTTCTGCCTTGAGATTATACGGAAACAGGAATATACTACTACAAGACATAATAACGAAACCTGCTAAAGAATAACCTATCACTGTTTTTAAGACTTTCATAGTAATCTCCCATTCTTTTTCCCCAAAATTCCTTTTGCAAACTCAAGCTCTTCCTCTCTGGTCTTCACAAGACCGTCAATCTTTGCCCAGAGTATCTGTCCCATGATTTTACCATAGAGGGGGCCCGGTTTTATACCCAGTTGTGACAGGTCTTTTCCGGTGATGGAAGGCCTCGTATCCTGCAGATGGCTAAGATATAGTGAGATGCCCTTTTGGGCTTCTTCCTGGGTAGCCTTTGCCATCATGTAGACCAGGGTCTCCTGAGGATATCCCTTGAGGGTTCCAAACAGCCGGCTCGGTTTTACAGTTCTCATCTTGCAAAGCCTGTCAAGGATATCATTGGACTCTCTCTTTGTCGTCAGGATTTTTTTGAGCAGGACCTCTCTTATACTCAATCTATGGCACATCTCTCCTGTCCCCTTCGGGGATAGTTTGTCTATGAGACCAAAGAAGTATATCTGCCAGGGTTCATATTTTTTATTGAGAAATAGCAGCCGGTACCATGCTATGGCATCCTTTATATGTTGAAAGAGTATTGCAGTATCCTCATCCCACTGGAGAGAGGGATGGATGAACCTCAACAGGTCAAACTCGGACAGCCGTGCAACAGGTTTTGCCGGATCTTCTTCAGACAAGAGAAGAACAAGCTCTGTAAAGAGCCTCCTCCCTGCAAGCCTGTGAAACAGGTCTATCTTGGTGGCGCTCCAGATGAGACCTTGTGTGTGCCGTGCGATCCTGAAACCCAATCTCTGCTCAAACCGGATCGCCCTGTAGATGCGCGTCGGGTCTTCAATAAAACTGAGGTTGTGCAATACCCGTATCGTCTTCTCCTTGAGATCCCTCTGACCTCCAAAAAAATCGATCAGATAGCCAAAGTCCTTTTGGTTTAACTTAATAGCAAGGGTATTAATCGTAAAATCCCTTCGGTAGAGATCCCTTTTTATCGAAGATAGCTCTACCGTAGGAAGGGCCGTGGGATATTCATAATACTCGGTCCTGGCGGTGGCAACATCCATCTTAAAATCATCCGGGAAGATGATCACAGCGGTTCCGAATCTCTGATGGCTCCTCACCCTCGCCCCAGTAGCCGCTGCGAAATTTTCGGCAAAGGCGATACCATCTCCCTCGATCACGATATCAATGTCGTAATTCTCTACTCCCAACAGGAGGTCCCTTACAAAGCCACCTACCGCATAGGCAACAACTCCCATGTTGTCAGAGGTTGCACCGATGTCCTGGAGAAGCCTTTCGATACGTTCCGGGAGGCGTTCCCTGAGCAGGCTTCTCAGATTTCTCTCATGAGGCCTTTTGGGGATTCTCTGAGCAGAGGCTTCCAGTGTCCCTGTGATATCTTCATGACGCGCCCTCATAATGTCGGTCCGCGTTATGGCTCCAACAATCCTTTCGTCTTCCACAACCGGCATAAACCTCTGGCTGTGCTCGATCATACTGGATTCTATTTCTCTGAACGGTGTACCTGCAGTGACCCGATGAAACTCCGTAGACATAAAATCAGTCAAAGGCAGATCGCCAAACTTATGAAAGATCGTTTTTTGTATAATTTCGCGCGTGATAAGCCCGATCAGCCTCTCTCCGTCAATGACAGGGAGTACATTGACCCCGTATCGCGTCATCAGGTCTCCTGCATCCTTTACGGTCACATCCTTTTGAACGGTCTTAACAGGGGCGGTCATGATCTCCTTTGCCGTTTTGAAGGGTTTAATCCTCTTGTTAAGAAGTTCCAGGATCCTTTCTTCAACCTGAATGGTGGTGAGCTCTTTGATACTTGCGGATGCCGCCGTGGCATGACCCCCTCCTCCAAATTCCCGTGCGATCTCTCCCACATTGACATCCGGGAGCCTGCTGCGGGCGACCAACTGGATCTTGTCCTCCATCCTGACAAGGACAATGAGGACGTCTATGTCTTCCATATCCCTGACCTTATGGGTAATCGTCGAGAGCTCAGAGAGGTATTTCTCAGTCTCACCCCTTGCGATCACAATCTTGAGACTGTCGATATAGTATGTTTTGGCATTGTGTATCAGTTCATCTAAGAGGGCGATCTGGTCCGCATCCATCTCATGGATCAGATAACGTGATACGGCCCTGAGATCCAGACCGCAGGACAGCAGGTGCGCAATGGCCATGAGATCCCTCGATGAGGTTGATGGAAAGGTCAGAGAACCGGTCTCTTCATAGATTGCCACGGCAAATAGTGTCGCCTCAACCGGAGATACCGGGATATGTTTTTCTTTTAACAGCTCTACAAAAAGAGTGGTCGTAGCGCCGACCTCGCTGATCATCTCCAATTCGCCCCGGAGGTCGCCAGGGGTGATGGGATGATGGTCGTAGATATGGAGACTGACATCCTTCCTCTCGGAAATCTCTGATAGCTTACCTATCCGTCCGGCATTCTTGCAGTCCACGATAATCAGGCGTGTGACCTTACCCAGAGATAAGTCCTTGATCTTATCAAATTCAATGTGGTTCTGGGCAATAAAGTTCCTGACATTCCTCTCCTGCGTCCCGGGGAATATCAGCCTCGCCTCAGGATAGAGCTTCTTGGCGGCAATCATCGCGGCTACCGCATCAAAATCGGCATTGGTATGGGTGGTAATGATCTCCATAATATTTCTCGCTCGCCAAAGCTCCTTGCTGTTTCCTCTCCCCACAGGGAAGAGGATTAAGGTGAGGGGGGAACATAGAGACACTCGTATTTATTCTGAATATTACACCAGGATAGGTCTAAAAGGCAAACCTCTCGAAACTGCTCTTTCCTTCAGAAAACGGTCTATATAATTCCGCCTCATTTTATTGTTGGGCCTTTCTTATTTCTACTCTGTCCAACCCGTTTGTCTCGAATTCGTCAGCATACGGCGACTCGGCCTCGAAGAAAGCATGAATCCGTTCCGTGGGTGTCATGGAATCGAGCTTTTCGGCTCCGTATTGTCGCACCAAATCGCGGGTAGCCAATCGGTCGATAAGCTCATCCCAGAACGTCTCGTTATCGTAGTCATCGATAACGCCTTGAATCTCTTTCGATTCTTCGTACGCACGTGTCGGGAAATGTTGTTGGAGTTTCGGATCAAATACGATCTTGTCCCCACATCCGAAGTCCTTCGCGTAACCCAGGATCTTCTGTTCAATCGCTTGATAGATGTCATCGGATTTTTCTGTGTCGTATGAATGCAGCATCCAATCAGCCAGATAGATCATGTCCAGCAGTGCTTCGTACTCCCGGTTTGTAAAATTGATGTTCATGTCATCCTCCTTACCATCCTTGTTAAATATCTGTAACAGATTCTATATCTCAAAATAGGCTCTTGATAGAGTCACGGCCTCGGATGGCACTCGGCATGGATCTTCTTAAGCCGCTCCCGGTTGATATGGGTGTAGATCTGGGTGGTGGAGATATCGGAATGGCCGAGCATCATCTGGACTGAGCGGAGGTCGGCCCCACGCTCGAGGAGGTGGGTGGCAAAGGAGTGTCTTAAGGTGTGAGGGGAGATATCCCTCTGTATCCCGGCCAGCCGTGTATACTTTTTTATGATCTTCCAGAAGGCCTGCCGTGTCAGGCCCCTGCCCCAGGTAGAGACAAAGACATAAGGAGTGGAGCGTCCTTTCAATAGGGTGGATCTTGCCCGCTCGATATATTGTTTTACCTTTTCCAGGGCATACTCTCCCATCGGGACTACCCGCTCCTTTCCACCCTTTCCAACGGCCGTGATAAACCCTACCTCTAAATTGATATTGCTGGGTTTGAGTTTTATCAGCTCCGAGACCCGCAATCCCGTGGCATAGAGGAGCTCTATCATGGCCCCATCCCTCAGACCCATGGGAGTATTCTCCCGGGGCTGTTTGAGCAGGGACTCCACCTCGGTGAAAGAGAGCGTCTTTGGGAGCCTGTGCCACCCCCTCGGCGTTTCAAGATATTCAGTAGGATCTGAATCTGTGAGCCCCTCTCTGACCATAAATTTGTGGAAGTGCCGTATAGCCGCTATATACCGCTTAATGGAAGAGACAGACAAAGATTGTTTCATTAACTCTGAGAGGTATTCCCTCAGGAGATGAATGGTGATCTTGTCCGGAGAATTAATATCTCTATCCGTAAGATAGGAGATGTATCGGGTGAGGTCCCTTTTGTAGGACTCTATCGTGTTTTGTGAATGACCCTTTTCGACGGTAATGTAGTTGAGGAACCGGGATAGTGCATCACTAAGGTCTCTATCCATCTTAAAGAGATATTACACGAAAGAGAGCATGAAAGGCAAATATGCACAAGGACCTATGCTGCTCAGGGTATAAGATGCACAGAAAGGTGTTGTACATCAAGGGAGGGGAGATTGAATACCTCCGTTGGCTGCGGGGTTTTTCATTGAGCACAGATATTGCATTTTTAGGCAGGACAAGGTATTTTAGATGGGGAGGTTAATTATTGATGGCGAAGCAACTTTTTATCAAGACCTTTGGTTGCCAGATGAATGAGCACGACACAGAGAAGATCGCCGGGGTACTGTCCGAATTAGGTTACTCCCTGACGGATTCTCCGGATGGCGCCGACATGATTATCCTCAATACGTGCAGCGTCCGGGAGAAGGCAGAGTATAAGTGTTACAGTGACCTGGGGAGACTGCTGGAGCTTAAGAAGAAGAACCCAGACCTGCTGATAGGGGTGGGGGGTTGCGTGGCCCAGCAGGAGGGCGGGAAGATCGTGAAGAAGGCCCCTTATGTGGACATGGTGTTCGGGACAGATAATATTTCGGACATCCCAAAGCTCCTTGAGAAAAAGGTGGAGACATCAAAGGGCCGTGTATCTACAGAGAGGCGGAGGAAGGGATTGACGTTAAAGACGGAAAAGGTCAGTAGTCTTCCCGTGCTGAGAAATCACCCTATGATGGGATATGTAAATATTGTGGATGGGTGTGATAAGTTCTGTACCTTTTGTGTGGTCCCTCATACACGGGGGCGCGAGAGGAGCAGGGAGCCAGAGGAGATATGCAGCGAGATCCGGGGGCTTGCATCCGCCGGTTATAAAGAGGTGTCGCTGCTGGGCCAGAATGTAGACTCCTACGGAAAGGATCTGGGGAATAATGTCGATCTTGCGGATCTGCTCCACATGATCAATGACATCTCCGGTATTAAGAGGATTCGATTTATCACCTCGCATCCGGCGGATTTTGGGGACAGACTGATTGATGCCATGGTAAAGCTGTCGAAGGTATGCGAGCACCTCCATCTGCCGTTGCAATCGGGTTCGGATCGTGTACTTGAGCGGATGAAGAGGAATTATACCTACCCGGAATATAAAGAGAAGATCAGAAAGTTACGTGAGGCCATCCCGGATGTTACCATTACAGCGGATATTATTACAGGATTTCCGGGAGAGACAGAGGATGACTTTAATAAGACCCTTGAGGCATTAGAAGAGCTTCAATACGATAGCATCTTTGCCTTTAAATATTCAAAGAGGCCCTACACACCTGCACGCCTTTATGAAGAACAGGTCCCCCACGAGACCGGCAAAGACAGGCTAAACAGGGTATTAGAGATACAGAACCGTATCACCCTGAAAAAAAATCAGGCCTGTATCGGCAGGGAATTTAATGTCTTGATAGAAGGGGAGAGTAAGAGGGATAAAGGGAATATGACGGGCCGTACCAGGGGGACTAAGATTGTCCATATACCCAGGGAGGACGATATCTCGGCAGGCGATATTCTGACAGTCAGGATCACCTCAGCGACCCTTGCATCTTTGAAGGGAGAGGTAATCAGGTAAGTGTATCCGCTATGAAGAAGATGATTTCTCTTTGGGGCCCTGTGATCATCTTTGCTGTCCTTGTGTTTCTGTTATCATCCATGCCCTTCCCTTTGAAAAAAGCCCCGTTTCCATTTTTTGACAAGGTGGCCCATGTGTCAGAGTATGCCATATTTGCAACGCTCCTGTTTCGTGCCCTGAGTGGCACCTGGAGTGGGGTAAACTTTCTGTTGCTTGTCCTTTTTACTGTGGTCATTACTCTGGGTTATGGTGTGAGTGACGAGTTTCATCAATCCTTTGTCCCAACAAGAACGTCGGATATTAAGGACGTTGCTGCAGACGGGTTTGGGGCCATAATGGCCATGACGGCGGTATTTATTAAAAGAAAGGTGTTCAGGAGGGTTTCTGATTGATGAGAATAGCCTTTTCTACCTTAGGATGCAAGGTGAATCAATATGATACCGCTGCGATACAGTCCTCCATCAGTGGCAGCAGGGACTATACCATCGTCCCATTCGATGATGAGGCAGACATCTATGTCGTCAATACCTGCACTGTGACAGGGAAAGGGGATGTGGAGTCACGAAGGCTTATCAGAAGGGCCATCCGGAGAAACAATAAGGCACGGGTCATTGTGACAGGGTGTTATGCCCAGACAAGGCCTGAAGAGATCGCAAAGGTTGAAGGTGTCTCTATGGTCTTAGGGAATGAAGAGAAGTATGCGTTTATGGACTATTTAAAAAATTATGAGGATGATTCGAATGACCATAAGATTTTTGTGGGTGATATCTCTCATACATTGATGATATCACGACCCGGTTTCACTGAATTCCCGGCACGGACACGGGCCTTTGTAAAGGTTCAGGATGGGTGCGATAGCCGGTGTTCCTACTGCATTGTGCCGTTTGCGAGAGGAGAGAGCAGAAGCCTGAACCCGGATGATGCCGTAAGGCAGGTAAGATCGTTGGATCAATCCGGATATAAGGAGATCGTGCTATGCGGGGTACACCTCGGCGGATACGGGAGGGACCTCGCTCCAAAGGCCTCTCTGTCGTCCCTCATTGAAAGGATGTTGACAGAGACAGATATACAGCGGGTCAGACTGTCTTCCATAGAGCCGAGAGAGATCACGGATAAGTTGATAGACCTTGTGGCCTCAGAGGAGAGGATCTGCAAACACTTCCACATCCCTCTCCAGAGCGGAGATGAGGATATTCTCCTGAAGATGAACAGAAACTATACACCGGAATTCTTCGGGGATCTGATACTAAAGATCAGAGGGAGGATTGAAGATGCGGGGATAGGATGCGATGTCATGGTTGGATATCCTGGAGAGGAAGATCACCATTTCAGGAATACACACAGTTTTATAGGAAGGCTTCCTGTAACCTACCTGCATGTCTTTGCCTATTCGCCGAGGCATGGGACAGCCGCCTATGATGTGAGAGAGACCGTAAAAGGGGATGTTAAGCGAAAGAGGAGTGATGCCATAAGGGGGCTGGGAGAGAGAAAGAACAGGGAGTTTAAGAACAGATACATTGGGAAGGTCGTTGATGTCCTGATTGAGGAAGAGGAAGATGAGATGACCGGCCTGCTTAAGGGATATACGGGAAACTATTTAAAGGTGCTGGTCAATCCCACTTTAATAAAGGGGGAAAAAGGGGGGGTGTCAGGGGGTAAGGGAGGATTCATTAAGGTCCAATTGTCAGGTATGGTGAATGACAGCCTGTCAGGCAGGGTGCTTAGAGGGAGAGAAGAATAATGCCGCTTCATTAATCTTGTCCCTTGAACCTAAGATAAAAACCCTGTCCCCTTCAGTGAGACACAGACTATCTTTCGGCATGGCAAAGAGATCATGGTGGATTACAGATATTATAATAACTCCGGAAGGAATCTTTAGTTTGCCGATCTCCTTACCAGTCACCGGAGAATCTTTCTCTACCCTAAGCTCCTCAATGGTATAGTTTCCCCGCCGCATATATCTCTGTATTTCCTCCATCCTGGACTTGACACGGTTTTCTCTCAGGAGGTTGATCTCTTTTTCTATAGTCTGGATATCCTGCTGGATTGAATGGATTGAATGGATGTAATCTTTGACATCCTTGTTATCTAAGATCTCATTAAAGGTGAGATGGCGGAGTTCAAAAACCGTTTTGCCAATATCGATGTAGAGGCTGTCTGTCTTTTTCTCCAGTTCGAATACTTGAAAAAGGAGCTTTGCCACCTGCGTATTTTCGCTTGTGGTAATCGCTATCTCCAGGATCCCCTTTTTAAGCCCCTCTAAGGCGATACTGAGCTCCTTATATATCCGGTTAAATCTGGCCATGATAATAAAAAAAGTATATAGGATGTGGAGAGAAAATACAATTCCAATTATGAAAAAGGTTGGCATCAATCACTGGCCCGAGGATGAGAGGCCGAGGGAAAGATTAATCAAGGAGGGGGAAGATCATCTCTCTACGGCACATCTGCTTGCCGTAGTCCTGCGCACCGGCAGCGCAGGGAAGAGCGCTGTGGAACTGGCTATGGAGATATTACAGCATTATGGAGATTTAAAGGCCCTGGCAGGGGCTACCATCCACGAACTCTGTTCTATAAAGGGAGTAGGTTTGGCTAAGGCCGCCCAGATAAAGGCCTCCCTTGAGATAGGCAAAAGGGCTGCCGCATTTCCATTGGGCAAAAAGAGACGCATACTCTCAAGCAGGGATGTCTATGACGTTTCCCGTCATTATATACAATATTTCCATGGGCTGAAGAAAGAGGTCTTCAGACTTTTGATGCTGGATGGGAAAAACAGGATCTTTGCTGACTATACCGTCTCAGAGGGTTGCCTCACGTCCAGCATTGTTCATCCGAGAGAGGTCTATATCCAGGCCATTAAAAATTCAGCGGCATCGGTCATCTTTCTGCATAATCACCCGAGCGGGGACCCGTCACCAAGCCCGGAAGATATCGAGATCACAAAGAGACTGGTGGCCGCCGGCGACCTCCTCGGGATAAAGGTCTTAGACCATGTCATCCTGGGTGACGGAGGGTTTTTGAGCTTTGCAGATAAAGGATTGCTGTAAATTGGTAGCCTGGAGTGGACACGGTGGGCGTGACTGAATTGCTTTAGTAGTCAATACCCTTCTGGGGCTCTATTCCTTGCCGGAAGGCATGTTTTATCTCCTTCACCTCAGTGACGGTGTGGGCCTTCTTAATCACCTCAGGATGGGCATCCCTGCCTGTCAGGATAAGGTGCATCAGTGGCGGCTTATTATCGATAATATCTAAGACCTGCGGAAGATCGATCAGTTCAAGTTTCAGGGCATTGTTTATCTCGTCGAGGATGACAATATCAAAATTTCCTGAAGATATTTTGTCCTTCACGAGTCTTATGGCATCCTGGGCATTTGCCCTGTGTTCTTCAAAAGGATACGGGTCACCCATGATCCCGCAGAACCCCTTACCTGTCAGATGGACCTCTACGTTAGGGGATAGCCTCCTGATGCCATCCAGCTCTCCTGAATACATATCCCCCTTTATAAAGTGGATGATACACACCTTCATGTTATAACCCACTGCCCGTAATGCCATGCCCAGTGCCGAGGTGGTCTTTCCCTTTCCACCGCCTGTAATCACAACAACAAGGCCGACCTTTTTCCTGGGTTCAAAGACTCTGAGTTGTGGCTTTTCCATTTTCATATCTTATTCGACGGACATATGTCATACAATACACATTCCTGATGTTTCGGCTTTTTGGCCTGGCATATTTTTCTTCCATGAAATATCAGGAGATGGGATAGATTCCCCCATTCCTCCCTGGGGGTGATCGCCATCAGATCCCTCTCGCTCCTGACAGGGTCCTCGTTTTTCGTAAGCCCAAGCCTGTAGGACACCCTCTTCACATGGGTATCTACAGCAATCCCTTCATCGATACCGTAGACGTTTGAGAGCACGATATTGGCTGTTTTACGGGCAACCCCTGGCAGGCTTATCAAGTCATCCATCGTCTTCGGGACCTCTGAGTGAAATTTTTCTATGATCATCCTCGCCGTCCCCTGGATATTCCTCGCCTTCGTCTTATAGAAGTTGACAGAGCTTACATCTTTCTGAAGATTCTCGATCGGGGTATCTGCATAGTCCTTAACCGATCTATATTTCTTGAAAAGGTTCTCAGTCACCTTATTGACATGGACATCCGTTGTTTGTGCGGAGAGGATCGTAGCCACAAGCAATTCAAAAGGGGTATTAAAATTAAGGGCAACTTTTGGGGAGGGATACTCCCTTCTCAAGCGGCGCAGAATCTCGCACGCCTTTTCCCTGAGTTCCATCTTCGACCCCCTTCCCCCTCATTGCCTCGGCTGACATATATCAGCCGAAACAAACACATTTTTCCTTTTACAATATAAAAATTAGCACATCCAGATAAAAAAAACCATGTGTAAACTTTGGCTCCGCCTGCCGCCCCAATTTTAAAAAGACAGTTGCCCAACTGCTCCCTGGCAAGTCACTCAGGGCAACGACCCCACCCTTGCTCCACTGAGAGGTTACTATCAATCGGGACTTTTCCTTGACCTGGCTTCAATTCCTCAGTAGAATTGGCCCATAAACTACCTACCCAGGAATTAATATTATGAAACCTGAGGAAAAGGCAAGGAAAAATATAGACAAGTTGCTGGAAGCCACTGGCTGGAAGGTGCAAGACCTGAGGGAATTAAATCTCAGTGCCGCCCTGGGTATCGCTGTCCGGGAGTTTCCTCTCGAATCCGGTACTGCCGATTATCTCCTCTTCGTGGATAGAAAGGCGGCTGGTGTTGTAGAGGCAAAGCCAGAAGGAACGACATTAAGCGGCGTGGCAGAGCAATCTCAGGCCTACCTGGTTGGAGTCCCTGAGAATCTCCCCCATGTCCAGGAGCCCCTCCCCTTTGCCTATGAGAGTACCGGTGTTGAGACCTTTTTCAGGGATCTGCGGGACCCCGAAACACGCTCCCGAAGGGTGTTTGCCTTTCATAAGCCGGAGACCCTGAAAGAGTGGCTTTCAAACAGCGCCACCCTCCGAACAAGACTGAAGCAAATGCCGCCTCTGATTCCCTCCTCACCCCCCTTTAGTAAAGGGGCTGGGTTCTCGTTGCTGCGAAGCATTGCAACGGGAAGGGGGGGATTAAGGGACTGCCAGATCGAGGCCATCAAAAACCTCGACCTATCCTTTTCAGAGGCAAGACCGAGGGCGCTCATCCAGATGGCCACCGGCAGCGGCAAGACCTATACCTCCGTGAGCTTCATTTACCGGTTGATCAAATTCGCTAATGCAAGAAGGATCCTGTTCCTGGTCGACAGGAGTAACCTGGGGCGTCAGGCGAAGAAGGAATTCCAGCAGTATGTCACACCCGATGACGGGAGGAAGTTTACAGAACTCTACAATGTCCAACACCTCGCCTCCAATACCCTCGATCCTGTCAGCCGGGTCTGCATCACCACGATTCAAAGGCTCTATTCCATGCTAAAGGGGGAGCCGGGGTTAGATGCAGAATTGGAAGAGCGGTCCCTGTTCGATATCTTACCTGAAGAGGAGAGGGCAAGGGAGGTCCTGTATAACCCTCAGATTCCAATTGAGACCTTCGACTTTATCGTCACCGATGAATGCCACCGCTCTATTTATAATCTCTGGAGACAGGTCCTCGAATATTTTGACGCCTTTATCATAGGGCTTACCGCAACACCATCGAAACAGACCCTCGGCTTTTTCAACCAGAACCTGGTCATGGAGTATAGCCATGAGCGTGCCGTTGCAGACGGTGTCAATGTGGGGTACGAGGTCTACCGGATCGAGACCGAGATCACGGGAAAGGGGAGTAAGGTGGATGCCGGCTATTATGTCGACAGGAGGGACAAGCTCACAAGAAAGACCAAATGGGAGCAATTAGACGAAGAGCTGGCGTATGCACCGATCCAGTTAGACCGGGATGTGGTGGCGCCCGATCAGATCAGGACTGTAATCAGGACCTTTAAGGAAAAGCTCTTTACAGAGATATTCCCCGGCAGAAATGATGTCCCCAAAACCCTCATCTTTGCCAAAGACGATTCCCACGCCGAAGATATCGTCCATATCGTCAGGGAAGAATTTGGTAAGGGAAATGACTTCTGCAAAAAGATCACCTATAAGACGACAGGCGAAAAGCCTGAAGACCTCATCGCCAGTTTTCGTAACTCCTACAATCCCCGCGTCGCCGTGACCGTAGACATGATCTCAACAGGCACGGATATAAAGCCCCTCGAGTGCCTCTTATTTATGCGGGATGTGAAATCGAGGGTCTACTTTGAGCAGATGAAAGGGCGGGGCACGAGAGTTATTTCTCCTACAGATCTGAACGCGGTCACACGCGATGCCGTTCATAAAACCCACTTTGTGATCATCGATGCCGTGGGGGTCTGTGAGAATGACAAGACAGACTCAAGGCCGCTGGAGCGTAAGAGGGGCATCCCCTTTGATAAACTCATACTGTCGGTTGCCCTCGGGAATAGGGACGAGGATACACTTATTTCATTGGCCGGAAGGCTTGCAAGGCTGGCGAAAGAGATCGATGAAAAGGACGGGAGAGAGATAGAGACTGCCGCCGATGGGAAGCCCTTAAAAGAGATCATCAACAACCTGCTGGATGCCGTGGACCCGGATAAAAAGATAGAGAAGGCACGGGAGATTTTCAAGACCGGTGTGCCGACAGAAGAGCAGATCCGTCAGGCCTCAGACGAGTTGGTGAAGGTGGCCTGTTCCCCTTTTGACAATCCGGTATTGAGAAATACCCTGATCGAGATCAAAAAGAGGAGTGAACAGATCATCGATACGGTAAGCAAAGATGCGCTCCTCTTTGCCGGCTTCGATGAGAAGGCAAAGGAGAAGGCCCGGACCGTTGTGGATACCTTCAAGCGATTCATAGAAGAGAAAAGGGATGAGCTATCGGCGCTCCAGATCATCTACAGTAAACCCTATCGCAGACGTCACATCGTGTATGAAGAGATCAAGGAACTTGCGGATGCCATCAAAAGACCGCCCTATAACCTCACCCCTGAACTCCTCTGGCAGGCCTATGAACACCTGGAGAAAGCAAAGGTCAGAGGGGTAGGGCCGCAAAAGCTCCTGACCAACATCATCTCCCTGATCCGCTTTGCCGTAGGAGAGAGCAACATCCTTGAACCCTTCTCAGAGACCGTGGACCGGAGATTTAGCAGATGGCTGTTGGATCATGAAAAGGCCGGGAAACGGTTCACTCCGGAACAGAGGGAATGGCTCTCGATGATCAAAGAGCACATCGCCACCTCCCTGAGCATCAGCATGGAAGACCTTGAATTAGCGCCGTTCTATGAGAAGGGTGGCCCTGTCAGGATTCACCAGCTCTTTGGGCCGGAGGTGAACCGTATCCTTGAGGATCTGAACGAGGTGCTGGCGGCATGAATAAAAAGGAACTTCAATTAATTCTGCAAGAAGGTGAAGGCTACAAGATTGAATTTAAGGAGAATACAAACGGTTTGGACAAAGAGATCATTGCTTTTGCCAATGCATCAGGTGGCAGAATTTTCATTGGTATAACTGATGATGGTAAAATAAAAGGTGTTCAGATTTCCAATAGATTGAAATCACAGATCCAGGACATCGCAAACAACTGCCGGCCCAAAGTAAAAATTTTGTTTGATGAATTTGAAAACATCCTGATAGTCCATGTCAGGGAGGGCGATGAGAAGCCATATGAGTGCTCTGCCGGGTTTTTCAAGAGGTTAGGTCCTAACTCACAGAAGATGACAAGGGACGAAATCATTGACTTTTTCAAATCTGAAGGGAAAATAAGATTTGATGAACTGATAGATCTGAAGTTTAATTATCCAAAGGATTTTGATAAGAATAAACTGTTGAGATTTTTAGAACTCGCTGGACTCTCAAAATCGACGAATACTGAGACGATCCTGCTTAATTTAGGTGTCGCAGAAAAACAGGAAGGCAAGCTATATTTCAACAATGCAGGGGTACTATTTTTCGCCAGGGAACCGCAGAGATTTACACCCTGGTCTGTTTTTACAGTCGCCTTATTCAAGGATATAGAGGGGGTGGATGTCATTGACAGGAAAGAGATAGGTGGTGGTCTCTTTGAGATAGTTCAACAGGTGATGGACTTTGTAAAACTTTATTCCAAGGTTGCTTACAGATTTACCGGAAAACCACAGAGGGAAGAGATATATGAGTATCCGTTCGAGGCTATAAGGGAGGCCGTAATCAATTCGGTTATGCATAAGTATTATTTCGAGCACGGACATAACAATATCTTAAAATTTCTACCCGGCAAAATAAAAATTGAGAACTTCTGGCTAAAACCTCGGCACTTTACACTCGGTGAAACAGTCTTTAGAAGAAATCACCTGATTGTTGATCTATTTTCCCGAATCCATTTTGGTGAAAAGATGGGGACGGGAATAGGTAGAATGAGGAGAATATGTAGAAAAGAAAATACTCCTTATCCAAAAATAGAATATAATGAAAATTATTTTTATATAACCTTCACTCCAAGCCGTGAATATTTCAAGATTGCCGGTAAGACTGAAAAGGTCACTGAAAAGGTCACTGAAAAGGTCACTGAAAACCAGATCAGGATTTTAGGAGAGATTAGGAGATATGAATATATAACGGCAAATAAATTATCTTCTATAGTAGGAATTTCTGAAAGGAAAATTAAAGAAAATATTAGAAACCTCAAAGAGAAAGGCCTGCTTGAGAGAATCGGGCCTGATAAAGGTGGTAGGTATATTCTCACAGGACGAGGGAGAAAAATAATTGAGGAGACAGGGAATTGACAAGCTGATAAGATACGGACAAAACATATTAAAACACTTCCTAAATGAGGATTAATCATGGGAAATAAATATGCTCCTTTTTTAAACATTGGAACAGGTAAATTCATCAAAGAAGAACTGGAGGCCCGTAATTGGCGACAGAAAGACCTGGTGGATATACTTGGGATCTCTTTAAAGAATGTGAACAAGCTTATTATAAATAAGCAGGCTATTACTATCGAAACCGCAAAGCTGTTAAGCAAGGCTTTTGGACAATCTCCGCAATACTGGATTAATCTTGATACAAATTATAGATTGAGGCTCCAAAAAGAGGGGGTTGAAGAAAAAGATGTGAAAATTAGGGCGAATATCTATAAATACATGCCTGTTAAGGAAATGATTAAAAAAGGTTGGTTAAAATCTCTTAAGACTATTGATGATTTGGTTAATGAAATAAAAAAATTCTGGGGGATCCCCACTTTAGATTTTTCTTTTATAGATGATGCTTCAATGAACTTTAGAAAGTCTGAAGCCTTCACACAATACAATAAGTACTATGCCTATACCTGGTTTAAGATGGCCCAGAGATGTGCAAGATTCTATAAAGTAAAGAAATACGACAAGGATGCGTTACAAGTCCTGGCTGACTATCTCTTTAGATATACCATCTTAGAAGATGGAGTGGAAACCGTTCTTAAGAAACTCAATGAAAGTGGTATCAAGTTCTTTGCCCTGAGCCACCTTCAGAAGACCTACATAGACGGGGCGTCCTTTTTTGATAACTCAAATCCGGTCATTGTTTATACAGCCAGACATGACAGAATAGATAATTTCTGGTTTACTCTTGCCCATGAAATTGCACATATCCTATTGCATCTTAAAAAGCAAGATGACCGCTTTATAGATAATCTGGATGACCTAAATACAGAAAAAGAGAAAGCGGCGAATAAGTTTGCTGAAAAGATACTTAAGGCAAAAGAGATATTAAGATATTTTGAACCCTATAAAAGATATATTTCAATGGATAGGGTTTTGAATTGTGCGCAGGAATTTGAAATAAGTCCGACCATTGTTGTTGGTATTCTCCAGCACCATGACTTTCTTAGCCAGAGAAACTTGAATAGGCTTAAGACAACCGTGTTAGAACTTATTCCAGATGAATTTTGCCCGGAGAGGGACATTCAGAAGTTTCGAGATGTCGCATAGCTCCTTAAATTATGAGTGAAAGCACACTTCTTAAACAGATTGCATCCTTAGATAATCTTAAACTTGCTTTTAATTACGCAAAAGATGGAGCAAAACGATTCTTCATTCCAGACCTTGTCAGACATCAAGATTATACTCATAGCAGCAAACGTCTATTAAGTGAGCTTAGGAACAAGTTATTACAAAGACAATATAGGCCAAAAGTTCCTTTAGAAGTTGAAGTTCCAAAGTCTGGCCTTGCAACAAGACCAGGTACAGTGATTGACTTTGAAGACTTTATCGTTCTCTATGCGATAATCAACGTGATAGCAGACGAGATTGATAAAGATTTACCAGATAATGTCTATTCCTGCAGAGTCATTCCAAAAGAAAAACGCAAAACTGACCGGCTGTTCGAAGATAGAGATATTTCGCTCCTTCCAATCGAACAAAGAAAAGAGATTAAACAATTTGAAGATTGGTATAATGCATGGCCGGCATTCGATCAAAAAATGAAAGAGTATATCCTCAATGAGGGATATCATTTTTTGGCAACAACGGACATTACCGCCTATTTTGAGAACATTAACCATGAGGTTCTTAAATCCACATTGATATCTTGTATTGGCAGTCCTGATCATTATCCAGTCAATCTTCTTGTCGATATCTTAGGACAATGGACTGTGCTACCTCCTCAGGGAAATCGCGTTGATAGAGGAATCCCTCAAGGAAACGATATCAGTAGTTATCTTGGAAATGTTTATTTGATTCCATTAGACCGTGTGCTTACAAAAATTGAACAAGAGCATGGTATCAAATACCTCCGCTATATGGATGATGTAAAGATATTAGCAAAAACCAAAAATGATGCCAGAAGGGCCTTATTTGTTTTAAATAGAGAGTTAAGAGGGCTGCATTTAAATGTTCAGACAGCGAAAACAGATATCTATACCGACCCTGAATTGTTCTCGTATATCCATGATGAAAGATTTGAACAATTGTCTCCCATAGTAGATGATATTCAAAAGAATGCTCAGGCAGGTAAGCTAACCAGACAGGAGTGTGAGGAATATGAAGCAAAGTTAAAGGTATAT
This sequence comes from Nitrospirota bacterium, assembly GCA_023248395.1. Classification (GTDB taxonomy): domain Bacteria; phylum Nitrospirota; class 9FT-COMBO-42-15; order HDB-SIOI813; family HDB-SIOI813; genus JAHFEQ01. Next base: position 3,516 of record JAHFEQ010000008.1, on the reverse strand, counting down.
TTAAAACAAATTCCTCGAAAACTGAAATCAAAGGATGTGAGATTATTCAAAAGATTACTCACTGCATTAACTCTGATAAAAAGTAGGAGTGCCATTTATAGATGTTTTAGCGCGATGGAAGACACCCCTGCTCTCACAGATAAAATAGTAAAATACTTTAAAGGTTTCCACCAGGGAGAAAAAATCCCAGAGAATGTCTTATCCTTTGTCAAAAATCATGATGAAATTTTTGAATATCAAATCGCACGCTTTGTAGAAATCTACAGGTATAAAAATCACCTTCCAACTTCCTTGGAAGCCACCTTGTATAGGTATGCAACTGATGTAAAAATGCATTGGTCAATAAGAGCAAACTGTTTAATGGCATTATCTTACTTCCAGTTATCTGCTCGGAATATGATACGTCTTTGGAATCTCTTTAATGAAGAACTGAACTACCAAGTCAAACGTGCTATGCTTCTTTGCTTTCTCAATGCAAATCTGCAAAGAAGAGAGGAAGCTATTAGACAGGCAATGTTTGATACAGATACTCGTGTTACCTTCTTCGCCAAGTTTCTTAATGACATATTGCATGATAATAAAACGCAGAGATATGAAATCGAAAATCTATTCAGAATAGATGTGCATATGTTTATAGATGAATCTTATAAGCTTTTACTCCTGCGAGAAAGCAGTAATTTGGGGATAATTGAGACCCTATTAAAAAACCTTAGAAAGTTGAACCTTACTGATTATCCAAATCACATAAGGCATAGAATAGAACAAACGAAAAGATACCTTGAGGGTAGGATGGAAAATATAAAGAAAGCAAAAGATGAATAGCAATAACTATCCTTCTCTCCCCAAAGGCTGGGTGTGGACGAGGATGGGGGAGATTGTTAAAAAAGTTTCACTAACTGGTAAAAAGTTAAAACAGAGCGAGTATCAGGAAAAAGGGCGACTGCCAGTTATTGACCAAGGACAATCTTTTATAGGCGGATATACAAATAAAGAGAAATTTAAAATTTCATGTGAGTTGCCTGTAATAATTTTTGGTGACCATACAAAAGTTGTTAAGTATGTTGACTTTGAATTTATTGCAGGTGCTGATGGTGTCAAAGTCATAAAGCCTTTAGAAGTATTTTATCCAAAACTATTTTATTATTTTTTGCAGGCTATCCAATTGCCTGATAAAGGATATGCTAGACATTTTCAGTTTTTAGAAAAATCATCACTCCCCCTCCCCCCTCTCCCCGAACAATATCGCATTGTTGCCAAGATTGAGGAGGTTTTTACGAAGCTGGATGCTGGGGTTGAGGCGCTGAAGAAGGTGAAGGTGGAGTTGAAGCGGTATCGTCAGGCGGTTTTGAAGTATGCTTTTGAGGGGAAGTTGACCGAGGAATGGCGGAAGGCGAATAAAGGTAAGATTGAGCCTGCTTCTGAGTTATTGATGCGTATTGAAGAGGAACGGGAAAAGGATACAAAAGGAAAGTCCTCTCGCCCGTCATTGCGAAGGAGTAAAATGACCGAAGCGATTTTAAAAGATGAGATTGCTTCGCCTTCGGCTCACAATGACGACCTGCTTGAATTACCAGTGGGTTGGGTTTGGACGAGGATTGAGGAGATTTCGGATTTAGTTTCAGGACAACATATACTAACGGGAGATTATAATTTTGATTCTATAGGCGTGCCTTATTTAACAGGGCCGGCTGATTTTGGTTTAAAATACCCCATTATTTCGAAATGGACTACAAAACCCAAGGCTATAGCCAAGAAGAATGATATTTTAATAACAGTAAAAGGGGCAGGCGTAGGTAAGGTAAATATTCTTCATCTTGAAGACGCAGCTATTAGCCGGCAATTGATGGCAGTTCGAGGATGGTATGTAAATCCCAGCTATGTTTTCTTTTTTGTACATTTTAGTTTTCATTTATTTCAAAGATTAGGTGCTGGTTCAACTGTCCCGGGAATTGATAGGGATACTATTATGAACATACCCATTCCCCTCCCTCCTCTACCCGAACAGCACAAGATCATTGAAGAGATCGAACGCCGGTTCTCTGTGGCGGATGAGGTGGAGAAGGTGGTGGAGCAGAGCCTCAAGCAGGCGGAGAGGCTGCGGCAGAGCATCTTGAAAAGGGCCTTTGAGGGGAAGCTGGTGCCTCAGGACCCATCAGATGAACCCGCTGAGAAGTTGCTCGAACGAATCAAGGCAGAAAAGGCAAAATTGGAAAGTAATAGGAAGGCGAAGATAACCAAAGAGAAAGTCTTGTGAAAAGCAAAAAAGAAAACTTAAGAATGTCTAAAAGCAAGGTTACCAGAATAATTAAATTCCTCGAAGGCATTTTAAGAGAAAGAGGGTTAAACATTTCAAAGATTATACTCTTCGGGTCCCATGCAAAGGGTGGAGCGACCGATGAAAGTGACATTGATCTTGTCATTGTGTCAGCGGATTTCAGGAGGAAAGACATCTTTAAAAGAATAGAATTAACTAAAGATGCTGAGATCATGACCATCAAAAAATTTATGGTCCCTCTGGATATCATCACTATGACCCCTGAGGAATATGAAAGTGAGACCTCCCTGATTGCCTCCTATGCCAAAGAAGGGGAGATCGTTTATGCCAAATGAATCCGCCGCTATTGTCCAGCGGCTCTGGAATTACTGTAACGTCCTGAGGGATGACGGCGTCAGTTATGGTGATTATGTAGAGCAGTTGACCTACCTTCTGTTCCTGAAGATGGCCGATGAGCAGACGAGGTCGCCCTTCAACAAGCCTTCCAACATTCCGAAAGGCTATGACTGGCAGAGCCTCCTTGAGAGGGATGGGGATGCCCTTGAGGCGCATTACCGCCATATCCTCGAGACCCTAGGAAAAGACAAGGGGATGCTCGGGGTCATCTTCAGAAAGTCTCAGAACAAGATCCAGGACCCTGCAAAACTGAGACGCCTGATTGAACTCATCAACGGCGAGACATGGGTGGGGATGGACATCGACGTCAAGGGGGAGATCTATGAGGGGCTCCTGCAGAAGAATGCCGAGGATATCAAGAGCGGTGCAGGGCAGTACTTCACGCCGAGGCCGCTCATCAGGGCGATGGTTGAGGTGACGAGGCCGCAGCCCGGCATGACGATCTGCGATCCTGCCTGCGGCACGGGAGGGTTTCTCCTGGCGGCCCATGAATATCTGTCAAAACATTATAAGCTGGATATAGAACAGAAGAGGCTTCTCAAATACCATACCTTTAAAGGAAAGGACATCGTCGACAATGTGGCAAGACTCTGCGTCATGAACCTCTACCTTCATGGGATTGGTGGAGAGGAGAGCCTGATCGAGGTGGGAGATGCCCTGATCTCGGACCCTGGGGACCGTTTCAATATCGTCCTGACCAATCCACCCTTTGGCAAGAAGAGCAGCATTACCATCGTTAACGGAGAGGGGAAGGCGGGCAGGGAGTCCCTGATCTACGAGCGTCAGGACTTTTCGGCGACCACTTCAAACAAGCAGTTGAACTTCCTCCAGCATGTAAAGACCCT
>JAHFEQ010000057.1:12153-13448 GCA_023248395.1 Nitrospirota bacterium | reverse complement strand
CACTAAGATAATCGAGATAAACCATACTGGCGATTGGTATACAGATGAAGACAAGATGTTTTCAGACGGAATTGGAATGAGAGAAATTTAAGGAAACGTCTGACGAATCAATTCACGGAACTCTGTTTTACTCCACCCTATTTAAAACAGGGACACATTATAAAAATGGGGGCAGGCACATTTATTCTGTCTGGCAGGCACTGGCAGGAGATTGGGATTGTGGAGAAACGAGATGTTTAAACCGGTTTTTCGGTATACAGATAAGATAGTTCGTGATTTAACACAGATTGCTGCCGCCAGGGAACTCATTTTGAACTCTCCTTTCATCCCAAAATGGGAGGTCTCTCTCCGGCGGGAAGCAATTATCCGGAGCGCTCATTCTTCCACGGCAATCGAAGGAAACAGCCTTTCCCTCGAGCAGGTAAGCAACCTTGCGCATGGACGGGAAGTAATGGCAACCCGGAAAGACAAACAAGAGGTCTTGAATTATCTCAAGGTTCTGGAATCCATAGATAAATTGACCGACAGCAAAAAGATCACCGAAAAAAACCTTCTGCAAATCCACAAAATAATAACTCAAGGAACCCTGGAGAATCCTTCTGACTGCGGCGCCTATAGAAACCGTTATGTCATAGTCGGGAACAGACTGACAGGAGAGGTTATTTTCAGGCCGCCAGCCAACGAAGATGTCCTGAAGTTAATGAGGGCATTGATTGCATGGTTGGATTCTCCCGCGGCACAGGCGCTTGACCCTGTGATTGGGGCAGGCATCGCCCACTATGAATTTGTGCGAATACATCCTTTTGTAGACGGCAACGGGAGGACTGCCCGCGTTCTTGCCGCCATGACACTTTATTTGCGGGGCTTTGACACCAAACAATTCTTTTGCCTGGATGACTACTATGATTCAGACAGACCATCATATTATCGGGTCCTGCAGAGTATGGACCAGAAGACACTTGATATAACTCACTGGCTTGAGTACTTTGTCAAAGGTGTTAAAGTAAGCATTGCTGCTGTAAAGGAGAGCGTTGTTCGGCTCAGCAGCGAAAGATTGCGAAAAACCAGGAAAGGCCAGATTGCTTTAACGGAAAAGCAGATGAGGATTGTTGAGTTTATCAACCAAAATGGCCGCATAACGAATCGTGATGTGAGAGGGATGTTCAAGATCACTTCTCAAGCCGCGCACAAAGAGCTTATCAAACTGGCTCGCGCGGCGATCATCGAATCGTTTGGAAAAGGAAGAAGCCTTGTTTATCAGATTAAATTCAGTTGATGATTAGGTTGATGATTAG
>JAHFEQ010000057.1:0-12053 GCA_023248395.1 Nitrospirota bacterium | reverse complement strand
TCTCAAGCCGCGCACAAAGAGCTTATCAAACTGGCTCGCGCGGCGATCATCGAATCGTTTGGAAAAGGAAGAAGCCTTGTTTATCAGATTAAATTCAGTTGATGATTAGGTTGATGATTAGAAATAGGTGGATAAAAAAGGGCCAGGCAGGATTTGAGATCCGCTAATGGGAAACGATATGGACTATAAACTAATCGGTGATGATAAATGCTTTGTCTGCGGCCCAGGCAATCCACTGGGGCTCAAGATACCCTTTGAGATTGACAAGGTCGGGAAGAAGATACGATGTGAGTTTACTCCAGGACCGGAATATCAGGGGTTCAAAGGGATAACACACGGAGGTATTATTACGACCCTTCTGGATGAGGCGATGGTGAAGCTCGCCTTTGAATTAGGGATCTCCGCTGTGACAGCATGGATCGAGGTCCGCTTTCTCACCCCGCTGATGACAGGGGAGAAGGTATCTATCTCAGCAATAATCACAAGAGATGAGAAAAAACTCATAGAGGCCACTGCAGATGCCTGCACAAGTAATGGAAAGGTCATCGCAAAGGCAAAGGGAAAGCTGATTAGGATTTAGTGGCTTCCCACATCTTGTATCAATTATATCTTCTTCCCCATGTCATGGTATTTTTTACTTTACATTTAATATCATCTATGGTAAAACAATGCCATGCGTCTGAGGAAGATAGAGATCTTCGGATTTAAAACCTTCCCTGAAAAGACCATCCTCACCTTCCAGCCAGGTATCACCTGTATTGTAGGACCCAACGGTTGCGGTAAAAGCAATGTCGTGGATGCCATCCTCTGGGTTATGGGAGAGCAGAGCACAAAGACCCTCAGAGGCGAGCGGATGGAGGATGTTATATTTTTTGGGTGCGAGACGAGAAAGACCCTCGGCATGGCAGAGGTGACCCTGACCATTGGGGATATAAAGGGAGAGATCCCTTCTCGATATTCAGAATACTCTGAGATAGAGATAACCCGAAGGCTCTTTCGTTCGGGAGAGAGTGAATATCTTATCAATAAAGTACCCAGCAGGCTCAAAGATATCAAAGATATCCTGATCGACGCAGGGATAGGGTTTAAGGGACATAGTGTCATAGAACAGGGAAGGATTGAAAAGATTCTCACCTCTACCCCGGAAGACCGGCGGGCCATAATTGAAGACACCGCTGGTATTATGAAGTATAAATTCAGGAAGACAGAGGCCCTGAGAAAATTAGAGGCGACTCAGCACAATCTGCTGAGGGTACGCGACATCATCTCAGAGGTAAAGAGACAGATCAGCTCTCTGGACAGACAGGTCAGAAAGGCCAGGGAGTATCAGGAGCTGGCCGGTCAGATAAAGGAGCAGGAGATCGCCCTGCACAGTGCGAAATATCTCTCCATGGATAGCACACTCAAAGAGTTGCTTCGCAGGGAAGATGTTGTCAAAGAAGGGGAGATGAAGGCCCAATCAGACCTGTTCAGTCTGGAGGCAAAGGCAGAGGAGATGAGGACCTTAATCGTTGGAGCAGAGAGGACCCTCAACAATTTGAGGCAGACGCTCTTTGACTTAGATAAAGAAATAAGCGGGAATGAAAATAAACTGATCCTTGTAGAAAATCAGATGTCTCACCAGAAGGCAGAGGAAGGACGATTAGTCGCTGAGATCGCCAAACTCGGAGAGGATTTGGCGACCCTGCAGGCCACAGTAGAGTCACTCAAAATGGAAAAAGGTCTTATTGAGGAGACCCTGATAAAAAGGGAAGCGGCTATTTTAGAGGAAGAAAAGCAATACGAATCCGCAAGTCAGGAGTTCTCTAATCTGCAGGAGAGGTTAGAGAACACACGTAAGACAGTATTTGGTACTGTAGGAAAAATAACGGAGGTGAGAAACAGGCAGGCTTCAACTCAGTCAAGGATTTCTGAATTTACCAGGCTCAAAGACCGTCTCCTTACAGAAAAGAGTGATAGTTCCAGGATAATATCTGAAACTCTTACTCAGATGACCTCTAAAGAAGAAGTAAAGATGGGATTAAAAAGCGGCCTGGATGAAAAGAGACAGTTAATGACATCCCTGTCTGATAAACTTGCCTCTATAGAAAATAGTGCAGAAGAATTGATTGAAAGGCTCAGTAAGACAAAAGAGACCCTTCACCGTAGCGAGGCCAGGTATCATTCCCTCGAGGAGATGGAAAAGAACCTTGTAGGATACCAGGAGGGTGTGCGGTCTATCCTCCTCTCAAAGGCCAGGGACAATGCCCCCTTTACGGGAGTTCATGGAATTGTTGCTGACTTCCTTGATGTCATCTCTACCCCTTTTCCTGCAGAAAAGGTCATAGAAGCCATATTGGGGGACCGTCTCCAAAACATCGTGGTAGAAGATTATACAGAATCAAAAAAGGCAATCGAATTTTTAAAATCAACCAGTAGCGGTAGAACTACTTTTATCCCTGTAACGCCAAGGACAGGGGGAGGGGTTCAACCCCCCTTCGCCAATACTGACGGAGTCGTCGGCCCTGCCATGTCCTTCCTTGAGTACAAGGAGGGTTATAAGGCCCTTGCAGAATATCTATTCGCAAATGTCATCGTGGTAGATACCATCGAGACGGCCTTGACCCTGTGGAAGGCAGAAGATAACAGTTACACCTTTGTCACGTTAGATGGAGAGATCGTAGAACCGAGTGGACGCATAACCGGCGGGATGTCCAATGGAAAATCACAAGGGCTGATCGGGAAAAGAAGGGAGCTCCGCACCCTTCAGGGTGAAGTCTTAAAACTAAAACAGGAGGTGTCAGACCTTGAGAAGGTGGAAGAGGGCCTGAAGAGAGAAAGGGGAACCCTTCAGGCCGAAGCAGAGGGTGTTAATAACCATAGCCGCACTATAGAGATTGGTATTGCAAATATAGAGAAGGATATAGAAGTACTTAAAGATGAGGAGAAAAGGCTACGGTTACGGATAGAGACCCTGTCGCTGGAAGAGAGAGAGATTGATATCGGGATCAGCAATTTATCACTCGAGTTAAATGGATATGATACAGAGATCCAGGGGCTTACAGAAGAGCAACTGGCGGGAGAAAGGGAGATACGGGAGTTAATCGAGATACAAAAGACAGGCAAGGAACGGTGGGAGGATGCACAGAGAGAGATTACGGCCAAGAAATTAGAACTTGCAACCTATAAGGAAAAGAAAGAGTCTCTATCGATGCGCCTTAGAGAAATAGAAGAGCGTATCGCCACGGCCATCCAGGCAATAAGCGAAAGAGAGGAATACCGATTAAAAATAAATCAGAAAGCAGATGGTTATCTCGCCGAAAAATCTGTAATCGAATCAGCCATCCGTGAACTGTGGCAAAGAAAAGAGGTCCTCTCAAAGGAGATAGTAGAGAAAGAACAGTACCGTATTGGAAGAGAAGAACAGATAAGGGCCTTCGAAGAGGCGATAAAGGAAGGACGCAAGGCCATTGACGCGCTAAAAAGCGAGATAAACCAGATCGAGGTGCAAAAGACAAAAATACGGCTCGAGGTAGCACATTTAAAGGAAGCCATGCACGCTGCCTATCAGATAATCCTTGAAGAGGAGATTAAGACCTTAAACCTGCAGGGACTAAATATAGAAGAGTTATCAGCCACATTAACAGGGCTTAAAGAGAAGCTCAACAGGATGGGGCCTGTCAATCTTGCCTCTATAGAAGAATTTCAGGAACTAAATCAGAGATACGATTTCCTGACCTCTCAGGAGACTGACCTCACCCAGGCATGTGAGACCTTACACAAGACGATTTCAAAGATAAATAAGACGACAAAAGAGATGTTCTTGGTCACCTTTAATATCATCAATGAGAAGTTTCAACAGCTCTTTCAGATGTTCTTCCAGGGTGGAAGTGCAAGACTTATACTTACAGATGAAAACAATGTATTGGAATCAGGAATTGAGATATTTGCACAGCCACCAGGAAAAAAGGTGAGTCAGTTAGCTCTACTGTCAGGCGGAGAGAAGGCGCTTACCGCCTTATCTCTGCTATTTGCAACGTTTTTAGCCCGTCCTACCCCTTTCTGTGTACTCGATGAGATTGATGCGCCACTCGACGAGTCCAATACAGAACGTTTTATTCGCACTCTTAGGGACATGACGGCATTTTCCCAATTTATCGTGGTTACGCATAATAAGCGCACCATGGAGGCTGCGGATACGCTTTATGGCGTCACAATGGAGGATGCCGGTGTATCAAGACTGGTATCTGTAAACCTTTCGAGGAGGGAGTGGGCAGAAGAGGTTGGGCTCGTTTCTTCAGCGTCTGCTGTCTGAAGTAACAGATAGTTCTGAGGCAAGTACAACACGATTCTTCCCCAGACTCTTGGCCATATACATCGCCTGGTCTGATAATCTTAACAACTCAATTTCATCTTTGGCATGATCAGGATAGCCTGCCACACCAAAGCTTGCTGTAATCCTAAGAGACAGGCCGTCTTCTCTAAGAAATAGGTAGTTACTGATATCTCTCTTAATTCTATCCGCTATCTTAAGGGCCATTTCTACCGAGGTATGGGGTAAAACAATGACAAATTCATCCCCTCCATACCGGGCTATGATATCCACATCTCTGAGGACACTGACCAGTATTCTGGCCACCTCAACCAGGGTCTTACTCCCATATAGATGACCATGCCTGTCATTCACAAGTTTAAAAGAGTCTACGTCCAGGAATATTACGGAAAAGGTAGAGCTGTATCTTCGGCATCGTTTGACCTCAATATCAAGGGCCCGGTAAAGGTACCTGAGATTAAACAGCTTTGTTAAGTCATCGGTTATGGCAAGATTGGCCATCCTTTGATAGAGATTCGATCGCTCTATTGCAATGGCTGCCTGATCAACCAGCTTCAACAAAAGCTCCATGTCTTTGTTGGTAAAGGGGGCGCCATCCTTTTTATCCGCTACCTCTAATACACCAATGGTCTTCTTTTTGTCTATTATAGGGACACATAACACGTAATTGGGGATAAATCCTTTGCCCTTGTTTTTAAAAAACCCTGAAAAACGCCTGTCATCTAATACATCCCTGATGATCAGGGACTTACCCTTTTCTGCCACCCATCCTGCTACCCCCTCTCCCATTTTTAGCCGCATCTCTTGTAACCCTTCAGGTTGTTTCCCTTTTGTGACTGCAACATAGATATCATTTCTTTCCCCGTCGAGAAGGAAAAGGGTCCACCTTTCCGATCGTACAAGTTTTTGGACATTTTCCATAATAATATCCAATACCTTGTCTAATTCGAGGGTCGATGTAAGGGCCTTACTTACATTGATGAAGAAGGACAGCTCCTTCTTCAACTGTTTCATCGTGTTCCTTAGTTCTATATTTTTCTGCCTTAGATCTGTCATGTCACTATCGGGGAACTCCCCCTCTTTATAGAGCTAATCAGAGGAGAACACTAAATTGGATTCTACGTGTAGATTTTATATCGGCAGGAATAGGAATGGGTCTTAGCCTAAGCCCCACAACATTTTTTATACTTTTTTCCGCTTCCGCAGGAGCAAGGATCATTCCTGCCAACCTTTTTCTCACTCTTCTGTATGGGCTTTGAAACAGGCAACTCTCCGCGATTGAGCCGTATCGCCTGAGGCATGACAGGACGTCGTTGGAAAACAGGTTCTTCCTTTACCATCTGAATCTTAAATAACCTCTCCACAGTATCTGATTTTACACGGGTGATCATCTCAGTAAACATCTCAAACCCTTCCCGCTTGTACTCAATAAGCGGGTCCTTTTGTCCATAACCCCGTAAACCAATACCTTCTTTAAGATGGTCCATGGCAAGGAGGTGGTCCTTCCATTGAGTATCAACAACCTGAAGAAGGACAATCTTTTCTATCCGCCTCATGACATCCGGACCGAATTCATTCTCCTTATTGTTATAGGCCTTACGGATCTTCTCTAACAATGCTTCCCTTAATCCTTCAAGGCCGGTATTCGTAAGGTCTATCTCTTCCTCCCTTATCTCGACAGAGAACAACCTTGAGAATGCCTCTTTCAGACCATTTATATCCCAATCCTCAGGGTAGATATCTTTACCACAGTAAATAGACAACATGCCTTCAAGGAGGTCTTCGACCATGTCAAACAGTATCTCCGTAAGCCCCTCTCCCTGGAGTATCTGCCTTCTCTGCCCATAGATAACCTCCCTCTGCTTGTTCATCACATCATCAAACTCAAGGAGGTGTTTTCGTATATCGAAGTTATGGGCCTCGACCTTTTTCTGGGCACCTTCAATGGCCCTTGTAACCATTCCATGCTCAATAGGAGTCCCCTCTTCCATGCCCAGCTTATCCATCAATGAAGCGATTCTTTCAGAACCAAAGATACGCATCAGATCATCTTCTAAGGATAAGTAGAAGCGGGAAGAGCCGGGGTCTCCCTGCCGTCCAGACCTGCCGCGAAGCTGATTATCAATACGCCGGGCCTCATGTCTTTCTGTTCCTATGATATGGAGCCCCCCTGATTTAATGACCTCATCTCTCTCTTTCTCACACTGCGCCTTAAACTCTCTAAAAATCCTTTCCCTTTCTTCCGGAGAAAGTTCCGGCTGTGCGGCAAAGGCCTTTTTTGCGTGAAAATCCGGATTACCTCCAAGGATGATATCGGTCCCTCTACCTGCCATATTGGTAGCTATGGTTACAACACCCTTCCTGCCTGCCTGTGCTACTATCTCCGCCTCCTGCTCGTGATATTTGGCATTTAAGACTGTGTGTTTAACCCCCTTCCTTTTTAAGAGGGAGGAAAGCTTCTCAGATTTTTCAATGGATACTGTCCCTACCAATGCGGGCTGCCCCTTTTCGTGGCAGGTTATTATCTCATCCACGATGGCATTAAATTTTTCCCGCTCTGTTTTGTAGACCATATCTGCATTATCTATTCGAATCATAGGTCTGTTAGGCGGGATGACGAGGACCTCTAAGTTATAGATCTTATGAAACTCTGCCGCCTCTGTATCTGCCGTTCCTGTCATTCCTGCAAGCTTATTATAGAGCCTGAAGTAATTCTGGAACGTGATCGTGGCCAGGGTCTGATTCTCTTTTGCAATGGTTACATTCTCCTTGGCCTCTAATGCCTGGTGCAACCCGTCACTATAGCGCCTTCCAGGCATTAACCTGCCGGTAAATTCATCGACAATAATAACCTCCCCATCTTTGACGACATAATCTACATCAAGCTTAAATAGCGTATGGGCCTTTAGCGCCTGAACCACATGGTGAACCATATCCATATTGGAAATATCATACAGATTACCCAGCCCGAGCAAACGCTCTACCCTGGCATTCCCCTCTTCTGTTAAGGCCACAGTGCGGCTCTTTTCTTCAATGGTATAGTCCTCTCCTGCCTTCAGCTGGGGTATTATCCTGTTAATCTTGTAGTACTTGTCTGTAGATTCCTCTGTAGGACCTGATATGATAAGGGGGGTTCTGGCCTCATCAATCAATATACTGTCTACCTCATCGACGATGGCATAGTTAAGCTCCCTTTGAACAAACACAGAGGAGTCAAACTTCATGTTGTCCCGTAAATAGTCGAATCCAAACTCATTATTGGTGCCATAAACGACGTCACTGGCATAAGACCGTTGCCGTTCCAGATCCGGGATATCGTGCTGTATAAGCCCAACAGTCAGGCCGAGGAATTTATAGATCTCCCCCATCCACTGGCTGTCACGTTTTGCCAGATAGTCATTGACCGTCACCACATGGACACCTCTCCCTGTCAGGGCATTCAGATAGACCGGTAATGTGGCTACCAAAGTCTTACCTTCCCCGGTCTTCATCTCTGCTATCTTGCCTTCGTGTAAGACCATTCCACCCACAAGTTGTGAATCAAAGTGCCTCATACCAAGCACACGTTTTGAGGTTTCACGCACCAGGGCAAATGCCTCAGGCAGGATATTCTCTAAGGTCTTCCCACTTGAAAAGGCGGAGCGAAGCTCCCCAGTCTTCTGCCTTAAAGCGTTATCAGAGAGGAGCGCAATCGAAGGTTCGAGGGCATTTATCTGGTCCACAGTAACCCAGAGCCGTTTTAACTCCCGTTCATTCTTCGTGCCTATTATTTTTTTTAAGAAATTCCCAATCATGGCTCGTTAATTTGTCTTTATTTTATACCATGTTTGAAACCCTTATGCAAATCATACTCTATAGGGCAGATACTGCAGAGCGGTCTCTTCTTGCATAAGTCCTTGCCGACCCTGACAATCAGGGCGTGATACTCATTATAAAGATGCGGGTCTTTGGGAAGGCTTTTCATAAAGAGGGTCTGTATCTGATGATAGTCCGTATCCGTGCTTATATGACTATGTCGTGAAAATATGCGCTTTGTATAGGCATCTATCACAAAGACAGGGTATCCACCCGCATAAAGCAATATAGAGTCTACCGTCTCGGGTCCCAGACCATTAATTTTTAAAAGCTTATCCCTCAGTACCAAACCCCCCTCCTTGAACATCACATCGATATCCCCATCATATTCTTTAAAAAGGAACGAGAGGAAATTTTTGAGTCGCCTGGCCTTGATATTAAAATATCCGGAAGACCTTATGAGATGGGCAAGTGTATCTATCGGGATTTCATAGAGACCCTGAGGAGTAAACAGGCCGGACGCCTTAAGAGAATGGATAGCCCTCTCTACATTCTTCCATGAGGTATTCTGGGTCAGGATGGCCCCGATGATCACCTCAAATGGCGTATCCCCAGGCCACCAATGTTGCGATCCAAACCGTTCAAAAAGTGAATGATATATCTTTAGGAGGTGCTCTCTTCTACCCATTTCAAATATTCTTCAGACCCGCCAATAACAGGAAGGGCGATTATCTCCGGGACCTTGTAACTATGGATCTTCTTAACCAGATCTACTATCTTACTAAGAAGGACCTTTCTACTTTTTACTATTAGTAAGACCTCTGACTCCCTGGCTGTTTTCCCTTCCCAGAAAAAGACGGATTTGACTGACGGGACAATGTTGACACAGGCGACCATGTGGTGTTCAACAAGCGAACTGGCAATCTTCTCTCCTTCTTCCATAGAGCTCGCGGTGATCAGGATGACAATAAATTCCACTTCTATTCTATGCCCCTGTTTTCCCTTTTATCAATACCCAAAATAGGTTATATTCTATACGAGCATAGGTGTCAAGGCAAGTCTTCAGTGGTGGGTGATACCGTTGCCCCACCCACGCTTAAGTGAGGGATTATTTATGAAGGGACGAGATTGAAAGGAGGGTGTAACATGCAAGTAAAGATCAACAATTCCATCTTAGAAATCGTCGAAGGGGACATTACAAAGCAGGATACTGAGGCTATCGTAAATGCGGCCAACTCAGGCCTCAGAGGCGGCGGTGGTGTGGATGGTGCCATCCATCGGGCTGGCGGCCCGCAGATTATGGGGGAATGCCGGAAGATCGGCGGCTGTCCAACCGGAAGCGCAGTAATTACATCCGGGGGAAACCTGAAAGCAAGGTATGTCATTCACACTGTAGGACCTGTTTATCATGGTGGAAAGAGAGGAGAAGCAGAGCTCCTTGCAAACGCATACCGGAGCAGCCTGAAGCTTGCCTCAGAAAAGGGGATCAGCACAATCGCCTTTCCTTCGCTTAGTACCGGTGCCTATGGTTATCCGATGGATGAAGCAGCTGGGATCGCATTAAAAACAGTCATCGATTATTTAAAAGGCCATCCTGAGATTGTATTAGTTCGCTTTGTGTTATTCAATGCCGATGCTTACGGGGCCTATGAAACAGCGTTGAGGTAAAGGGTAACCCCGCTTTGCCGTTACGTCTTATAAAAATACTTCGTGGTCACGTACTGCTGACCGATCGTAAGAAGATTGTTTACCAGCCAGTAGAGGACTAATCCAGACGGGAAGTTTAAGAAGAAGAAGGTAAACATGACCGGCATAATCAGCATAATCTTTGCCTGAGTAGGATCGACCGTAGACGGTGTCATCTTTTGCTGTATCAACATGGAGATACCCATAATAATTGGCAATACATAATATGGGTCTTTTATCGAAAGATCCGTTATCCATAAGAAAAAAGGGGTTTGTCTAAGTTCTATAGTGTTGGCCAGGAGATTATATAACCCGATAAAGACCGGTAACTGCAGTACCATGGGAAGGCACCCGCCAAGGGGATTGACCTTGTGAGTCTTATATAACTCCATCATGGCCTTATTGAGCTCTGCCTTGTTATCCTTGTACTTCTTCTGAAGCTTTTGGATCTCTGGCTGGAGCCTTTGTATATCCTTCATTGATTTGAAGCTCTTGAAGGTCAGGGGGACAAAAACTACCCGTACTACCATAGTAATGAATATAATCGCAACACCGTAATTGTAACTCAACCTGTAGAAGAGTTGTAACAAATAAAACAGGCCCTTGGCCATCCAGCTTATGACGGAGAGTTCCCAAACAATAAACCAACCAAAGGAGATGCTCTCATCAAGTCCTACACCAAATTCTTTCAGACGCTTATACTCCTTTGGCCCTGCATAAAGCATAAAGGAGGCCTTTTGCCCTTCAGAGACCTCTATCTCTACATGGACATCCTTCTCTGAGCTCTTGCTGACAATGATCTTATTAACCTTATCCTTTGGTATGAGGGCTGAGATGAAGTACTTGTCCTGAACTGCAGTCCACTTGATATCCCCTTCATGATAGAGCGGCCCTTTTATCTTTGCCACCTTATCCTTGATTAACTTCGTCCCAACCAGTGTCGTTGGGCCGACAAACCCTACCATGCGCGCCTCGCCCCACTCAGAGATGCCAAAGTTTGAACCTGTGGATACGGTATAGTTGCCCCCAATATTGATTGGAGTTATCTCTGCATCCACCTTATAAGAGTCGTTATTGAAAGTGAAAGCCTTCCTAACCCCCTTACCGCTATTAGGGTCTACAAGGGTAAAAATGATGCTTCCCTTTGGATTTTCATTGCTCAGATGGAGATCTCCCCCCTCAACGCTGAATAGTCCACTCTGGAGCAGCTTGTTTAACTCCCCATCACTGACACCAACGGCCATCGGATATGCCCCAACAGAGATCTCGCCCGGACCAAACAGGACGATATTATCCTTCTTTTTTACATCTACCCAGTACTGCTTTAATTCCCAATGCCGGATGACCCCCCCCTTATTGGTAAAAACCGCCTTATAGAAGTCTGTCTCCACGGTAATCGTCTTTTCCTCTATCCCTATCGCGCCGGCAACCTCCATCGTCTCTGCCCCTGAGGGGGATACCTTCTCCTTTTTTTGCTGGACAGGTTGGCTTGCCTGCTCACGTTTCGGAGGAGGCTGGGGAGGGGGAAAAACGAAGGGATAAATAATGAGGACGAGCACGGACAATACTACGGCTATTAATATTCTCTTTTCCATTCCTTCCATTGTTTGGCTCTTACCTTACTGGATCATAACCGCCTGGATGAAAGGGGTGACATTTAGAAAGCCTTAATATGGCCTTGAATAACCCCTTAACAGATCCATGCTTCTTTACCGCATCTATAGAGTACTGAGAACAGGTAGGAAAAAACCTGCAGGCCGGCGGCATTAATGTAGAAATGCATCTCTGATAAAACCTTATCATAATGATGAGGATGTTAGAAAAGGGCATCCTTAATACTCCAGATACTTTATCAAGCTTCCGAATACGTCATTGGCCTCTTTAAAGTTCACGCCAATCATCCCCTCACGAGCAACGATAATCATATCTAAACCCATCTCCCTTGTATCATCTCTTAATCTTACGATCTCTCTGATAAGTCTTTTGATTCTGTTGCGCCTTACAGCCCCACCCAGCTTACGGCTTACAGAGATCCCAAAGCGACTATATTCAAGGTTGTTTTTTATATAGTAGAGGACAAAATAACGATTGGCCTTTCTCCGCCCATTTCTGTAAATAAACCGGTATTCCCACCCCTTACGGATTTTATATTTTAAGTACTCACCTACCCACCATTGAAGAACACTGCATCTTGCTGCAGATTCTCCGGAGTGTCAGGAAGTAAGTCATCAAAGGTCGGGGTTTAAACTGCCAGCCTTGC
>JAHFEQ010000007.1:10373-40718 GCA_023248395.1 Nitrospirota bacterium | reverse complement strand
ACACCCCTACCCCCTTCCAGTGAGGCATTACCCAATAACTTTTCTTTTCCTTCAAAGTATGGTAAAAGAGGCATATGCTCTTAGTTGGCCTGACTGGTGGAATAGCAAGTGGGAAAAGTGCTGTTTCAAAGATATTCAAATCCCTGGGGGCCTATGTCATCGATGCCGATGTCATTGCCCATGACCTTATTAAACCTGGACTGCCTGCCTGGAGTGAGATCGTCGAAAGATTTGAACGGAAGATTTTATCAGGAGACGGCAGCATCAATAGAAAACTACTCGGAGGTATTATATTTAAGGACCCTGCCAAGAGAGAAGTATTGAATTCTATTCTCCACCCGAAGATATTTGAGGAGGCAGAGCGGCAAAGAAAAGAGATAGAAAAAGAGGACCCGGATGCGATAATCCTATTTGATGTTGCCCTCCTTGTAGAAACAAGGGCATACGAACGTGTCGATGTGGTCATACTTGTTTACGCTGGAGAAGAACTGCAGATAAGGCGGATCATGGAAAGAGACGGACTTACAAGGGCAGACGCAATTGAGAGAATAAGTGCACAGATGCCATCCGAAGAGAAGATACGATATGCCGACTACATCATTGATACATCAGGATTACAGGAGGAGGTAGAAGGGCAGACGATGGAGATATTTAAAAAACTAAAGGACCTGAACCGTAAGAAGAAAAAACCTTCTTAATTGACATTTGAACTTCACTTTTGTAACATTGGGTTAATGGTAATTCCTATAACAAAGGCCATCTTCCCTGTTGCAGGTTTAGGCACACGATTTCTTCCAGCGACAAAGGCCTCTCCCAAGGAGATGCTGCCTCTCGTTGATAAGCCTCTGATCCAGTATGTAGTTGAAGAGGCCATCGCATCTGGTATAGAGGAGATTATCATTGTTACAGGGCGCGGCAAACGGGCCATAGAAGATCACTTTGATATTTCTTATGAACTTGAAGATATATTGAGGCAGAAGGGTAATGGGAAATTACTGGCTGAAGTACAGAAGATATCGAATATGCTGGATATCTGTTATGTGCGGCAAAAAGAGCCCTATGGGCTTGGTCATGCAATTCTCTGCGCAAGGAATCTTGTAAAAAAAGAGCCGTTTGCTGTTCTTCTGGGAGATGATGTAATTGATGCAGATATCCCGGCCTTAAAACAGATGTTAGAGATATACCATACTTATAATGCCCCTGTGGTGGCAATCCAGGAGGTAGATAGAAGTCAGGTGTCTTATTATGGTATAATAAAGGCAAACTTGGTCGGGGAAAGGGTTTACCGGGTCTCCGACATGGTGGAGAAGCCTCCTGTAGAAGAGGCGCCATCTAATTTAGCGATTATTGGCAGATATCTACTCACCCCTGATATTATGGAGTTGCTTGGAAAGACGAGGCCTGGAGCCGGCAAGGAGATTCAACTCACAGATGCCCTCAGAGAGCTGACAAAGATAAGGCCGGTTTATGCGTATCAATTTCATGGAACGAGGTACGATGCCGGGGACAAATTTGGTTTTCTTAAGGCTACGGTAGAATTTGCGCTTAAGAATAAGGAATTTGGAAAGGACTTTAGACAATACCTTAAGACACTCAAACTATAAGAGTATAAAAAGGACATTTAAAAAGAAAAAGGGAGGCCTATTAAAGTGCCAGAGCCATTAGAACAAGATTTTGGACAGGTGGATATACCTGAAAAGTTACCACTCCTGCCAGTACGGGACATAGTGATATTCCCCTATATGTTACTTCCGCTGTTTGTGGGCCGGGAGATGTCTATTAAGGCGATAGAGGCAGCTCTTGCCTCCAATCGTCTTATTTTCTTAGTAGCCCAGAAGGTGCTGGAGGTAGAGAATCCTTCCCCAAAAGATATACACCGGATAGGAACTGTAGGGATGATCACGAGGATGCTGAAGCTTCCGGACGGAAGGATCAAGATCTTGGTACAGGGACTTGTCAAGGCAAAGACAATAAAATATGTACAGGCGGAGCCTTACTACAGCGTAGAGATAGAAAAGATACAGGACCCCAAGGTTACAGAGATTACCCTTGAAGTAGAAGCCCTCATGAGGAATGTAAAAGAGCAACTTGAGAAGATGGTCACTCTGGGCAAGGTACTGCTCCCTGATATCATGGTGATTATAGAGAACATCGAAGACCCTGGACGTTTATCAGACATTATCACTTCAAATCTCGGACTTAAAGTTGAAGTGGCTCAGGAGGTGCTTGAAATTGTGCATCCTGTTCAACGCTTAAGGAAGGTTAGTGATATCCTGACTAAAGAGTTGGATGTATTAATGATGCAGCAGAAAATCCAGGCAGAGGCCAAGGGAGAGATCGATAAGACACAGCGGGAGTATTTCCTGCGTGAGCAGTTGAAGGCGATACAAAAAGAGCTTGGGGATCTGGATGAGAGGCAGGAAGAGGTAAATGAATTCAGGAAGAGGGTAGAAGAGGCAAAGATGCCGGAGAAGGTGCAAAAGGAGGTTGAGAAACAGTTGAAGCGTCTTGAGAAGATGCATCCGGATAGCGCAGAGGCATCTACAGTACGGACCTATCTTGAATGGATGGTTGAGATTCCCTGGAGCAAGGGGACAAAAGATAATCTGGATATAAAGGCGGCTTCCAAGGTGCTGAATGAAGACCACTATGACCTTGAGAAGGTTAAGGAACGTATCCTTGAGTATCTGAGTGTGAGAAAACTTAAAGAGAAGATGAAAGGCCCTATCCTCTGTTTCGTAGGGCCGCCAGGTGTAGGGAAGACCTCCCTCGGAAAGTCTATAGCAAAGGCATTGGGAAGAGAGTTTGTAAGGGTATCTCTGGGGGGTATACGTGATGAGGCTGAAATCCGTGGTCATCGCAGGACCTATGTGGGGGCCCTCCCCGGGAGGATTATCCAAGGCATCAAGCAGGCCGGCACAAATAATCCTGTGTTTATGATGGATGAGATAGATAAGGTAGGTATGGATTTTCGTGGAGACCCATCTGCGGCACTGCTTGAGGTTCTTGATCCGGAACAGAACAATGCGTTTAGTGATCATTATCTTGGGGTCCCTTTTGATCTGTCCAATGTGATGTTTATTACAACGGCAAATCTGACAGACCCCATACTGCCGCCGCTAAAGGATAGAATGGAGATTATCCATTTGTCAGGCTATACAGAGGAGGAGAAGGTTGGCATCGCCAGGAATTATCTTATTCCGCGACAGCTTGAGGAACATGGGATTAAGGAAGAGAATGCCAATATATCTGACAGTACCTTGAAACGTATTATAACAGAGTATACAAGAGAGGCAGGTGTCAGAAATCTTGAACGGGAGATTGCAAATATATTGCGTAAGGTGGCAAAATATATTGCAGAAGGAAAGGCAAAGAATTACAGGATTGCCCCAAATAATCTGCATAAGTACCTTGGTCCTCCCAGGTATCTGCCGGAGAGCGAACAGGAGAAAGATGAGATAGGGGTAGCCACGGGACTTGCATGGACAGAGACCGGGGGAGATATAATCTATATTGAAGCGACCCTGATGAAGGGGAAGGGGACTCTTACCCTGACAGGACAACTAGGAGACGTGATGAAGGAATCTGCCCATGCTGCATTGAGCTATATAAGGTCCCGGGCCAGGACCTTCGGGATAAATGTAGAAATGTTTAACCGGCATGATATTCATATCCATGTTCCGGCAGGGGCCACACCTAAAGATGGCCCCTCTGCAGGAATAACAATGGCAACAGCCATTGCTTCTATCTTCATGAACGTCCCTGTGAATCACAAGGTAGCTATGACAGGTGAGATAACCCTCCAGGGGAGGGTCTTACCCATAGGGGGGCTAAAAGAGAAGATCCTTGCCGCCAAAAGGGCCGGTATAAAAGAGGTAATACTCCCACGGAGAAATGAAAAAGACCTGGAAGATATCCCAAAGAATATACGCAAGGTAATGAAGTTCCATCTTGCCGAAAAGATGGATGAGGTGCTGCCGCTTGCACTCAAGGGATTGAGGCATAAGCACCTTCAACGGCTTACGCAAAAGGGGAAAAGGTCTACGGCTGCACGGGCTGCCTACGCCAAAGAGACCTCAACCAGGATATATACGGTTTGAAAGGGCCAGTGCTCTTTGATGTATATAGGGAAGATCGGAGAACATGGCCTTATCCGGAGGATACAGAGCAAATTCCCCCAGAAAGATCAAACAGTAGTCCTTGGAATAGGGGATGATGCAGCGATTATAAAGCCTGCCCCCGGAAAGTTGCTACTCCTTTCCACAGACACCCTGAGAGAAGATATTCATTTCAAAAAAAGGTATTGTACCTTTTATGATATAGGGTGGAAGGCTGTCGCGGTATCCATAAGTGATATTGCAGCCATGGGCGGGATGCCGAGACATCTATTGCTTTCGATAGCAGTTCCTCGTAAGACCTCTGTCAAAGATCTTGATAGAGTGCTAACAGGTGTGGCTGATATTACAGCCAAATATGGTGTAACACTTATAGGCGGTAACGTATCCAGGTCTAAAGGGGGAGTAACTATAGATACAACAGTGATGGGGGAGCTAACCCGGGGGAGCGGTGTAGCCAGATCCGGGGCTTCTATTGGGGATTTAATATATGTAACGGGGATAATTGGAAGTTCTGCTATAGGCCTCTCACTTCTTAAAACCTCTTCAGATATTGATTCAGCACCCTATATTCCAAAGGGATCATTTGTGGCAGATCACCTCCGTCCTGCACCGCGGGTTAGAGAAGGGATAATTCTCGGAACAAATAGATTAGCAACGGCCATGATTGATATCAGCGATGGGTTATTAGCGGACCTTGGCCATATCTGTGAGCAGAGCAATGCAGGGGCATATATCCATAGCCATTTGATACCACTACCCAAAATACCAAACAGACTAAAGAGAAGGCTTGCAAAAGGTCCCCTATTTTATGCATTATATGGAGGAGAGGATTATGAGCTCCTGTTTACTATTAGAAGGAAGGATAAAGGAAGGTTAGAGGCAATATGCAAGCGGGAAGGGCTTAAGGTTGCCTTTATAGGAGAGATTGTCCCAGGAGAGAAAGGTATAACGATAGTGGGTGAAGATGGTGTAGAGAGAAAAATGCATACTGGAGGTTATGATCATTTTAGAAATCATAGAGGAAAAGTATGGTTAGAAAGATTTCAATAGCGGTTATCCTTTTTATCCTGGTTATTTTGAGTGTTACTGCCTATGCGGCTACTCCAGAGGAAAAATATGTGTCTGTACCAGACAAGAAAAATACACATGAAAGTGGAAAGGTTAAAATGGTTATATTCTTTGATTTCTTTTGCCCTCACTGCCACGAGTTTGATACGGTTGTGGTACCGCTTCTCCAGAGGGAATATGGGAAAAGATTGCAAGTTACATATATGGGCCTTCCTATCATATATGAAGATTCGATAATTCCTATAGAGGCATTTGAGCTGGCTAAGGATGAGGGTAAAGGAGAGGAGATGAAGGAGGCTATATTTGACGCGATCTACTACCAAAGGAAAGATGGTGCCAATCTTGATGTACTTACAACTCTTGCAAAATCTGTAGGCCTTGAGGGTGAGAAATTTAAGAGAAATCTTACATCGGGTGTAAAAAAGAAGGTAGTGCTGGAAGGGAAGGATCTGGCTAAGAGCTATGGAGCTAAAGGTACGCCGACTGTGATTCTGGACGGGAATATCCTGATCAAAGATAATTCCCTTCCCACAATAAGTTCTTTAATAAATAAGATATTAGAAGAGGATAAGAGATGAGAAAGATTATAATATTGTTTATCTTTCTTGCAGGTACTCTTGCATTGGCTGAAGGAACCCCAAGGATAAGTTTTTCCCTTGAGTCTTATGACTTTGGCACGGTGCTTCAGGGGAAGACGGTGGAGTATATCTTCGCCTTTGAAAACAAGGGTACAGAAGACCTTCTCATAAAAGAGGTGACAACCTCCTGCGGTTGTACAGCTGCACTTGTAAGTGCTAATGTGATCAAACCAGGAGAAACGGGCCATATAAAGGTATCCTATGATTCACAGGGGCGGGCTGGTAAGGTATCGAGGACAATAACTGTCGTATCTAATGATCCTGTTGAGCCAATAAAGGAACTTACAATAACCGCTATGGTTGATCCATCAATGCATACAACATTTAAGGTTAATGAGTCGATATTTTCGGAAAAATGTAGTGGATGTCACTTTTATCCGGCCACCGGCAAACAAGGAAAAGAGCTCTACGATACGGTGTGCGCCTTCTGCCATGGGCGGACGGCCTCTGGCCTCAATAGACTACGGGTGGTCCCGAAAGACGAAATGGATCGTATAATCAGAAACGGCATTATAGGCACAGAGATGCCAGCATGGATAAGAGAGTTGGATGGTCCCTTAGGTGATGATCAGATAAATTCCCTTATCTCTTTTATCAAGGGTGAATCCGGGTGAGCCATATTTCTGCTTGACAAGCAATGACCATATATATTATTTTATTGCCTGCCTGTAAACCGTGTATCAAGAGATAGCAGTATCAGACCGAAGAAATTAATTATATCAACGTTGGCCAAATGGTCTTTTCGCAGTAAAGTCTTTGATAATATGAAGTATTTATAGTAACAAAGGAGGGTTTATCAGGTCTGTGCGAAAGGTATTCTACATAGGACTATGCCTGGCATTACTACATATTTTATCAACGGATGCCAGTGCAGTTCAGCACATAGTAAAGAAAGGAGAGAGTCTTTACAGGATAGCAAAGACCTATGGTGTTTCTGTAAAGCAACTTAAAAAGGCTAATAACCTGAGTGGTTCAATAATACACCAAGGCGATGCGATAATTATCCCAACTAAATCAAGCAGTAATATCCCCCCAACGGCAAGTGATACAAATCAATCAGCAGGTCATCTTACTACTCATGTTGTAGAGAGTGGAGAAACTCTCTACAGGATAGCTTTAAAATTTGGAATCTCTGTTGGCGAACTCAAAAGGATAAACAATTTATCTAAAAATACCCTTATGATTGGACAGGCGCTTCTCGTCCCGTCTGTTGAAACAGAAGAAGAGCTGCCCGATGCGATAGAGGAAGTTGGTGGGGGAGAAAATGCGTTAGTTATGAATGAAACAAGAGCGGCAGAGGAAAATCCTAAAGAAGAACACAGTAACGAATTAGCCCAAAATTCGACCTATAATGATACGAGTGAAAATAAAACTGAAGCGGGCGAAAGAGACCAGAATGAAAGTTCTCTCATGGAAGTAGCAATGGATTATATGGGTGTTCCTTACAGATTTGGCGGAAGCACTTTACGGGGGATAGATTGTTCAGCTTTTGTCCAACGGGTTTTCAGGTATTTTAGTATAGATCTCCCACGCACGGCAAGAGAGCAGTTTAAGGCAGGTGTTAAAATATCAAAGAGAGAACTACGTATCGGAGATCTCCTCTTTTTCAAAACCTATGCCCGATATCCATCTCATGTGGGAATATACATTGGTGAAGGTAAAATGATCCATGCCTCATCTCGGAGTAAAAAAGTTACTGTTTCAAGCATAAACGATCCTTATTATGTCAGAAGATATATAGGAGCTGTCCGACTGCCTGAAGATCCCTCCAGAATTTCCGTGGAAGGAATTCCATCAATAACTGCTAATTAATCTTACAACAAAAAATAGGCCGCATCCAGGTTAAGGAGGCGGCCTATGAGTAAATATTCACTCCTCTCAATATTATCGAGCCGCAATGGCTACGTGGTACGAGGAGTAGAGATTCATAACTGACCTTAAATCTTCCACAGAACTCTTCAGGTTTTTGATTTCAGCCTTAAGGTCCTTCACAAAAACTGACCTCTTAAGGCTATCCAGGGCTGAAAAGAAACTACTCCCCTTCTTTTCATAATTCGCCTTCATCGTATAATACTGTCGTACAGCTTCAAATGATTCGACACCTTTTTCAAAAGACCTCTCCTGTACAGCAAACTCCTCTCTTATCTTCCTATCCACCTTCATCAGTTCGTAAATGCGATACATCAGGTAATCATATACAAGCGATACATCTTTATTCAAAGTAAAATCTGTATCATAAGATATCTTACCATCATGGATATTTTCATCAATCACCGAATCAAATTCTATAAGGGTTGCTTCTAATGAATTTATTACTCGCTGCTGCTGCAAAGAGATATTGCTGTCTTCTGGAAGAATGGAGCTCCATGCAATCTTTTCTCCTTCGCCTGCAAAGGAGTTGACTGCGAAAAGGGTGATAAGCATTATACTCAATAGAGTCAAAGGTAAGAATCTTTTTAATTGAAAATTATTTTTCATGTCAGATATCCCCTTACTGTATATAAAATTAAAATTCTCTTATCACCTCCTTTTATTATTGAAGATCTGCCGGCTTTGTACTTTATGTTTCGGATTTGATACTAAAAAACTTGAAAGTGGAATGCCCTCCAAAGGGGCGACAGGTCTAAGTTCCCACAAAGTCCAAAAATCCGGAGAGGATCGGATGGTTATCTGGATTAACGTCTTTAAAGGCTATCCCTATAAGGAAACGAGAACCAAACAGCTTAACCCACCGAACACTTCCACCTACAATTTCATCATTCCCTGTTTTTGGGTCTGTCTCAAAAGAGATATAGAGATGAACCTCCTGGCCGGGTTCTAACCGATGATCGGCGTATACCTCAACTCCACCGCCACTGATATTTGTAATAAATGCACCAAAGGATTTGTCGCTATCAGGGATTGCTACTTTAAGATGCGGAGAGATACTCTCTCTTTTAAATTTTCTTCTGTTTTCCATGTATATTTATTTCGGCTTAAGGCTTAAGAAAGTATAATACCCCGATTATTTTTGATTTTCTTTGCTTGTTGTATTAACATAAAGGAAATGAAAACACAAGCGAATTTAATCATAGCATCCAGCGAGACAGACTCAAATCTCTACTATGCCACAAGGTTTCTCGCACCTGATCCTTTTATATTCCTTCAACTCGGTGAAGAAAAAATAATGATTATGAGTGACTTGGAGATCGACAGGGCAAAGACTCAGGCAAAGGTTGATACTGTTCTTTCATACACCATCTATGAGGCCGAGGCCAGGAGACAGGGTATAGCGGATCCTAAAACCATAGATGTCCTGAACGAGTTCTTAAGGGAAAGAGGAATTAAAGTCCTTATAGTCCCTGCAGATTTCGGTATAAGATATGCCCTTCTCTTGAAGGATAGGGATTTTACTGTAGAAGTAAAGAATGATCCATTTTTTGAAGAAAGGCTTAGGAAGAGAGAAGAAGAGATAAGGTATATAACGGATACCTTACGTCATGCCGAGAGTGCCGTAGATAAAGCGATAAGATTTATAAGGAGTGCAGAGATAAGGAATGGCTATCTGTATTTAGGGGGTAGGCAGGCCACATCCGAGGATGTTAAAAGATTGATGGCGGTATACTTATTAGAGAAGGGTTTTATAGCTCAGCATACTATTGTCTCTTGTGGTGAAGATACGACATCTCCGCATACAGAAGGTGCCGGCCCCCTGCAGGCCAATGCCCCTATCATAATCGACCTATTCCCACGGTCTCTGACAAACCGATATTATGCAGATATAACACGCACAGTGGTCAAGGGGGTTGCCTCTCCGGAAGTAAAAGAGATGTACGATGCAGTATTATCAGCACAGGGAGTTGCAGTTTCCTTAATAAAAGAGGGTATAAGCGGCAAGGATGTCCATGAGGCTGTCTTGCAGCACTTTAAGGGTCTTGGGTATGAGAGTGGAGAGATTGATGGGAGGATGCAGGGCTTTTTCCATGGTACAGGTCATGGGGTAGGCCTCGATATACATGAGTCCCCAAGGATAAGTAAGAGGGTGGATACACTGTATTCTGGAAATGTCATCACTGTAGAGCCAGGACTCTATTATAAAGGCATAGGGGGGGTGAGGTTAGAAGATATGGTTCTTATACAAAAAGATGGGGTGATGAACCTCACTATAGCCCCTAAAATACTGGAAGTGTAAATGCACAACATAGATACCCTAAGACATCAGATTGAGATGGCACGGGAAATACGTTTACCTGATCTCCTCTTACGCGGAGGGAAGGTTGTTAATGTTTTTTCGGGCGAGACATATCAGACAAATGTGGCCATATGCAATAATATGATAGCCGGCGTTGGTGATTACTATCAGGATGGTATAGAGATCTTTGATGTAGAAGGTCTCTATCTTATCCCTGGTCTTATAGACGCTCATGTGCATATCGAGAGTTCAATGCTATCCCCTGCTGAGTATGCAAGGGCTGTACTCCCTCACGGTACGACGACAATAATATGTGATCCCCATGAGATAGCCAATGTAATGGGCCTCGAAGGGATAAGATATATATTAGAGTCAAGTAAAGATATCCCCCTCAATCTTTTTGTTACTGCCTCATCCTGTGTACCTGCAACTCATTTGGAGACATCCGGTGCCACGATTTCCCCGGCAGAGATAGAGGAGCTTCTCCAATGGGATAGGGTTATAGGGCTTGCAGAGATGATGAATGTGCCAGGAGTACTTAGAGGTAGCAATATAGAGCTTGAGAAGATATTGATAGCAAGAAAAATGGGGCAACCTATAGATGGCCATTCCCCTTCTCTTTCAGGAAAGGACTTAAATGCCTATATTGGTTCAGGCATATGTAGTGATCATGAATCTACATCAAAGGAGGAGGCATTAGAGAAATTGAGGCTTGGTATGTATATGATGATACGAGAGGGGTCTGCTGCCAGGAATTTAGAGGAACTGCTGCCTGTTGTAACACCTGCTACTTATAGTAGATGCATGTTTGTTTCAGATGACAGGCATCCCCGGGACTTCCTGCAAGAGGGCCATATGGACCATATACTGAGAAAAGGGGTACGGTTGGGTATGGATCCGTTTGTAGTGTTATGTATGGCTACGATAAATCCTGCCAGGGCCTTTATGAGAAAGGATATAGGTGCCATAGCGCCAGGATACCGTGCGGATATTGTAGCTGTGGGTGATCTTGGGGAGTTTAAGGTGCACTCAGTATTTAAAGACGGCAGACTTGTTGTCAGAGAGGGGGAGATAGTTTTTAATCCCCCGCATCGGATAGATGATAGTACAAGGAAGACAATGCGGGTTAAAGACCTTAGCCTCGACCGACTAAAAATAAGGATTAGCGGTAACAAGGTGAGGATTATGGAGCTTATAGCAGGACAGCTATATACAAAACAAATTATTGAAGGGGTCTCTATAGAAGAAGATGGTGAGGTCAAGGCAGACCCTTCAAGTGACTTGCTCAAGATTGCCGTAATTGAGCGACACCATGCTACAGGAAACATAGGACTTGGGTTTGTACGTGGGTTTGGTCTAAAAAGGGGTGCCCTTAGTTCATCTGTTGCTCATGATTCCCACAATGTCATTGTCATAGGGACTAACGACAAGGATATGTATCTGGCTGCTATGAAGATTATAGAGATGGGCGGGGGGCATGTAGTGGTCTCAGAGGGTGAGGTCTTAGGAAGCCTGCCGCTCCCCATAGCTGGTCTCCTCTCTGATAAATCGCTTGAAGAGCTTGTAAGTGAAGAAAAGAGACTCCTTGATGTCGCCAGAGAACTTGGCGCAAGGCCTCTCTCCCCCTTTATCAAGTTATCCTTTATGGCTCTTCCTGTAATTCCAGAGCTTAAGATTACAGATAAAGGG
Source organism: Nitrospirota bacterium (assembly GCA_023248395.1). Lineage (GTDB taxonomy): Bacteria > Nitrospirota > 9FT-COMBO-42-15 > HDB-SIOI813 > HDB-SIOI813 > JAHFEQ01. The sequence goes on along the minus strand of JAHFEQ010000007.1, from coordinate 29,034 downwards.
CTTATCGATGTGAATAGGTTTGAGATTGTTGGTATCGAGCCCTGAGTTTTTAACCCCTCCTTAAAAAATCTTCGTAGCGCAATACCTCAGTTTTATTTCCGACAACAAGGGGGACACGTTGATGCAGATGTTCAGGTTCGATGTCTAATATTCTCTGCGTTCCTGTGGTCGCATATCCACCAGCCTGCTCTGCAATAAACGCTATAGGGGCAGCCTCAAACAGGAGTCTGAGTTTTCCTTCAGGTTTACTCAGATCCTTTTTATGGTCTGCGGGATACAGAAATATCCCACCATACAGAAGATTTCTGTGAAAATCTGAAACAAGGGATCCTATATACCTTAATGTATAGGGTCGGACACTTGCCTTGTCTACCTCTTTTAAGTAATTTACATATTTTTTTGTACCTTCATTCCAGTAATTATAGTTTCCTTCATTGACACTATAAATTTTACATGGCTCTGGTATATGGATATTCTCATGAGAGAGGATAAATTCGCCAACAGAGGGGTCCAATGTGAAACCGTGGACTCCAGTCCCTGTAGTGTATACCAACATTGTAGATGAACCATAGATTACATAACCTGCACAAGCCTGATGCGAGCCTTTCTGAAGACAGTCCTCTTCTGAGCCCCTGTACCCCTTACCCACCTTACGGTGGATAGAGAAGATTGTCCCTACGCTTACATTTGCACCAATATTTGATGAACCATCCAATGGGTCCATGCTGACTGCATACTTTCCGACAAGATAGTCCTCATGAATCTCCACAATATTCTCATTTTCCTCTGATGCTATGGCGCATACCTTACCACCATGGGTCAGTATATTTATGAGAAGTTCGTTTGCATACTTGTCCATCTTCTGAACAACTTCACCTTGTATGTTAATTTCATCAGTGGAGCCCAATATATTAGCCAGTCCTGCCCGATTGACCTGCTTGGCTATCATCTTGGCAGCAAGAGCTATATCATAAAGTAAGCCTGAGAATTCCCCTGAAGCCCCCGGGAATTTCCGCTGCTGATCCAGGATATGTTGTTCGATCGTCTTTATTTTCATAGATATTCCTCCCCTCAGATACTGAAGAAGTAATTTTGAGTGGGATATTAGCAAAGGGGAGAAAGGCTTGTCAAATAGTTGTTGGGTTGACAGGCCTTTCCTTATTACATATAATTTCTTTGAGGTTAAAAGAGGTAAAATGAAGGGACAATTTGTCGAAAATATAGCGGATATAAGAGAGGGTGAATGGGTCGAGGACAACTTTTTAGTGAAGCGGATACAGCATTCTGTAAGAAAAGATGGAAAGCCATACCTTATGCTCAAGGTTGGAGATAAAACAGGTGTAATAGATTGTAAGCTTTGGGACAAAGTAGACGAGTTTAATGAATCATTTTCAGTAGACGATTTTGTGAAGATCAAGGGGGTTGTTACGAGCTATCAGGGAATAAAGGAGATTAACATAAAGTATATAGAGAGGGTAAATGACAGTGCAGTAAATGTTAAGGACTTTGTAGCCGTATCAGATTATGATGCTGATGAAATGGTTCGCGAACTCAACGCTGTTATTAGGAATATTAAGAATCCTTACCTGCGAAGGTTATTGACCCTTTTTTATGAAGATCAGGTATTCATGGAGTTATTTAAAACAGCCCCAGCAGCCAAAGATATCCATCATGCCTTTTTAGGTGGACTTCTTGAGCACTCTATTGAGGTTGCCCGTCTCTGTATGGATGTAAAAAGGCATTATGATGAGGTTGATATAGACCTCCTCATTACAGGGGCTATCCTCCACGATATTGGTAAGATACGGGAATTAAAATATAAAAAGGGCTTTGACTATACTGATGAAGGGAGGCTTATTGGCCACATCCTTATTGGAGTTGAAATGGTCAAAGAAAAGTTTGGGCAGATTGAGGACTTCCCTCCAAAACTTGCGATGCTGGTAAAGCACTTAATCATAAGCCATCAGGGCACTTATGAATGGGGTTCCCCTAAAATGCCCCAGACCTTAGAGGCGATAATCTTGCATAATTTGGATGATCTGAGTGCAAAGGTAAATATATTCAGGAAGGCCCTTGAGACAGATAGGGGAGAGAAAGGAGATTTTAGCAGCTTCAATAAGGCGTTAGGCAGATATCTCTACAAACGTAGATACACGGATTCTATAACTGATGACACCTCAAAAACGTCTGATGCTGCAGAGCTAACCCAGAGAAAGCTGTTTTAGTTGAAGAATCTACCCAACCTTATTACCTTAATAAGGATATTGTTAATTCCGCTCTTTATTATACTGCTTGTTTATCACCATGATTTATATGCACTTTTTGTGTTCATAATCGCAGGGTTATCCGATGCCCTGGATGGATTTATTGCCCGTACATGGAATCTTAGAACAAGGGTGGGGACCTATCTGGATCCTATTGCGGATAAGCTTCTACTGGTATCATCTTTTATTACCCTTGCCTTATTAATGAAGATCCCCTTGTGGATAATGATAATTATTATTAGTAGGGATATTATATTGAGCATCACAGGGCTCATACTTCTTAACTTTGTAGATATACATTCTTATCATATAAGACCTTCTATACTTGGAAAGATTACGACGGTATTACAGATCCTGACTGTCTTATTGGTCTTGATGGATAAAAAAGGGACTCTATTTTCTGTTATCCTCTGGGTTACTGCATTGGCAACTATAGCCTCTGGCCTGCATTACGTGTACAGAGAGAGTAAGATATTCTGGGCATAAAGAGATATCTTAAGACACACTATTGTATTACCGACAATATAATTGTTACAAGACATGAAAATTACAGGGAAAACAAGAGTTTTAGGCATTATTGGCTGGCCAGTCACTCATAGCCTCTCGCCTGTGATGCACAATGCTGCCTTTGAGTACCTTGGTCTTGACTTCTGCTATGTTCCGTTTTCAGTAAAAGAGGGTTGCCTTGATTTAGCTATCAGGAGTATCTATGCCCTGAATATAATGGGCATTAATGTGACGATACCGCACAAAGAGAGCGTAGTACCCTATCTTTCTGAGATATCTAAAGAGGCCAGGATAATAGGTGCTGTGAATACGATAAAGGTAGTGGATGATAAATTGATAGGGTATAACACTGACGGTATAGGATTTACGACCTCACTTGAAGAGGCGGGACATCCTGTGGGGGGCCGTTCTCTGCTTATACTGGGTGGAGGTGGATCTGCTAAAGCAGTCGTTTTTCAATCTGCTGCCGAAGGGGCAAGGGAGATCATTATTGCTAATAGGACCGTTGATAAGGCAAGTCTTCTTAGAAGGCAGACAGAGACGCATTTTCCATCGACAAGGGTCGATGCAATAGGCGTCGGATATGAGGAACTTAAAGGCGTTATTGACAGGGTCGATATAGTGGTGAACACCACCTCAATTGGTCTTCGAATAGAAGATCCATCGCCTGTTCCTAAAGAGCTTCTGCATCAAGGTCTATTTATCTGTGATCTTATCTACAATCCATCTGAGACAGCACTAACAAGATATACTAAGGAATTAGGTTGTCAGTTTATCAACGGGATAGGAATGTTATTGCATCAGGGAGGTGCTGCATTTAAATTATGGACTGACGTGGAGCCGCCACTTGAGGTTATGAGGAAGGCACTTGAAGAGGCAATAGGGAGTTTAAATGGTTATAAACAAGCTCGGTAGAATGCTTGTCGCCGCAAAATTTGTTTCTGAAGAGCAGATTGAGAAGGCACTCGCCACGCAACAGAAGGAAGGAGGCCGTCTTGGTAGTATTTTAGTAAAATTTGGCTATATTGAGGAACAAACTCTCCTTGAATTTTTGAGCAAGCAGTATGGTGTTAAATTTATAGACTTAAATAAGGTTGAAATAGATTCTTCAATAATCAAGTTAATCCCGACAGAGGTAGTCCAAAAGTATAGTATATTACCTGTTCGTAGGGTAGGATCCGTATTAACAGTTGCAATGCTGGATCCCTCTAATATCTTTGCCATCGATGACATCAAGTTTATGACCGGATATGATGTAGATGTGGTTGTTGCCTCTGAGAATGCCATTGCAGCGGCAATGGCCAAACATTACGATACGAGTGCCTTAAATCTCCAGCAAGTATTAAAGAGTATGGACGTCTCTGATGAAAGTTTAGATATATTATCAGAGAGGGAGACGGAAGAACAGGTTGATTTGAGAGAGCTTAAAGAGGCTGTAGAAGAGGCCCCTGTTGTCAAGCTGGTAAATCTAATTCTGACAGATGCCATAAAAAAGGGTGCAAGTGACATCCATATAGAGGCTTATGAAAAGAAATTCCGGGTTCGATACCGTATTGACGGTGTTCTCTACGAAGTCATGAATCCCCCCTTAAAGCTTAGAGCAGCCCTGACATCGAGGCTCAAAATTATGGCTGAGTTAGATATCGCTGAACGTAGACTCCCCCAGGATGGAAGGATTAAGCTGAAGATGAAAGACAGGGAGATTGATTTACGCGTCAGTACCCTGCCCTGCCTTTTCGGAGAAAAGGTCGTGTTGCGGATATTGGATAAGGGCGCACTTAGCCTTGACTTAAAAAAATTAGGTTTTGAGCAAAAGGCCCTTGACGATCTGGCCAAGGCAATCCATTCACCATTCGGAATGGTCCTTGTTACAGGGCCTACAGGGAGTGGAAAGAGTACGACACTCTATTCAGCCCTTCAGCAGATCAATGAAGTAGGTATAAACATTATGACTGCAGAAGACCCTGTAGAATATAACATGCTTGGAGTCAATCAGGTTCAGATGAAGGAGGAAATAGGACTTAACTTTGCAGCAGCCCTGAGGTCATTTTTAAGACAGGACCCGGATGTGGTTCTCGTTGGAGAGATAAGAGATTATGAAACTGCCGAAATAGCAGTTAAGGCTGCACTTACCGGACATTTGGTTTTAAGTACACTCCATACGAATGATGCCCCCAGCACTATTACCAGACTTCTCAACATGGGTATAGAACCTTTTCTTGTTGCATCCTCTGTGCTATTGATAATCGCCCAGAGGCTTGTAAGGCGTATTTGCAAGGAATGTAAAGAAGAGGAGAAGACCCTTCCCTCAGTCCTCCGTGATATAGGATTTTCAGAACAGGAGGCCGATTCCATAGTCTTGTACAAGGGTAAGGGTTGCCCAAACTGCAATGATACGGGCTATCGGGGGCGTGTTGCATTATATGAGGTGATGCCTATCGGGGAAGATATCAAGGAGCTGATATTAGAAGGGGCATCAGCAATCGAAATCAGGAAAAAGGGTATTGCTAACGATATGAAGACTCTGAGGATGAGTGGATTAACGAAGCTAAAGGAAGGAGTCACAACAGTAGAAGAGATACTGAGATCAACCTTTGGGTAATATATCTTAAAGGAGATAAAAATGGCTACCAATTTATATGAACTTCTTCAGCTTATGATCGAACGTGGTGCTTCAGACTTGCACATCACAACAGGTTCTCCACCACAATTGAGGATTAATGGGAAATTGGCGCCTGTGGGTAGCGCATCTCTTACAGCATCTGATACCAAACAACTCTGTTACAGTATACTGACTGAGGCCCAAAAACATAGATTTGAAGAAGAAAATGAGCTCGACCTTTCATTTGGGGTCAAAGCATTAAGCAGGTTTAGGGCAAACATATTTGTACAGCGAGGGGCTGTCAGTGCAGCGATCCGTTCTATCCCTTTTCAATTAAGGAGCTTTGAAGAGCTTGGCCTGCCTCCGATTGCCAAAGAACTTGTAAAAAAGCCGAGAGGCCTTATACTGGTTACGGGACCTACAGGGAGCGGTAAATCTACGACACTTGCTTCAATGATCGACAAGATAAATAGTGAGAGACAAGAGCATATCGTCACCATAGAAGACCCTATCGAGTTTATACATAACCATAAGATGTGTGTTGTCAACCAGAGAGAGGTCCATGCAGATACCAAGTCCTTTAAGAATGCGCTAAAGTATATTTTAAGGCAAGATCCAGACGTGGTTTTGATAGGAGAGATGAGAGACCTTGAGACTATAGAGGCAGCCCTTACCATATCAGAGACGGGTCATCTTACCTTTGCCACGTTACATACCAACTCGAGTGTTCAGACGATCAATCGTATCGTTGATGTATTTCCGCCGTACCAGCAGCCACAGATAAGGGCGCAACTCTCATTTGTCCTGGAAGGTGTAATATCACAGCAGTTGTTGCCAAGGAAAGATGGTGTGGGGCGTGTACTGGCCCTGGAGGTTATGGTACCAAATCCTGCTATCAGGAATCTTATTCGGGAAGATAAAATCCATCAGATTTATTCTATCATGCAGACAGGTCAGAGCAAGTTTGGTATGCAGACAATGAACCAGTCACTCTATGATATTTTTATACGCGGGTTAATTACGAAAGATGAGGCTATAGGCCGGTCATATGTACCGGATGAACTGATATCGATGATTAATCGGGGTGGTATGGTAGGTGGAGGGACAAAATAATGGAAACGTACGTATGGACAGGAAGAACCAGGGATGGTAAAAGGCAAAAGGGGGAGGTTATAGCTAAGAGTAAGGATGAAGCGATCTCTAATTTGAGAAGACAGAATATAGTAGTTACGTCTGTTTCTACAAGGACTAAAAGACTCAATCTTAATCTGCTTTTTCAGGCAAAGGTAAAGGATAAGGATATCGTAGTTTTTACCAGACAGTTTGCAACGATGATAGATGCAGGTTTGCCACTGATCCAATGTCTGGACATATTAGCCAAGCAGACGGAGAATAAGACGTTTGCGTCATCAATCAATGAGATAAGGCAAGATGTAGAAGCAGGGTCTACTTATGCAGATGCACTTAGAAAGCATTCCCATGTATTTAACGACTTATACGTTAATATGGTTGCTGCAGGGGAATTAGGCGGAATACTCGATACGATCTTAAATAGACTCTCAAAATATATAGAGAAGAGTATGAAGCTTAAGCGGCAGATAAAGTCTGCACTTGCATACCCTTCTACCATTGTAGCCGTTGCAGTAATTGTTATCGTTGTATTACTGGTATGGGTCATCCCTATATTTTCAAAAATGTTCACTGACTTTGGCGGTGTGCTTCCTGCGCCTACACGGATGGTCATGGGGACAAGTGATTTTATGCAGCATAATATAATCATTATAGCAGGAATATTTGGTGCCATTGTATTTGCCCTTAATAGATATTACAAGACACAAAATGGGAGGAGGACAGTAGATAGATTGACTTTACATATGCCGATCTTTGGCATGCTTATCAGGAAGATAGCGGTAGCAAAGTTTACCCGGACACTGGGTACGCTCATCAGTAGTGGCGTACCAATACTTGATGGCCTTGACATAGTGGCTAAAACAGCTGGCAACAAGATTGTAGAAGAAGCACTCTATGCTACCAGACAGAGTATCAGTGAAGGTAAAACCCTGGCTGAGCCCCTTGAACAGACCCAGGTTTTCCCCCCTATGGTGGTTCAGATGATTGCAGTGGGTGAGACAACGGGTGCCCTTGATGCCATGTTATCCAAGATTGCAGATTTCTATGATGAAGAGGTCGATTCTACTGTGGGGACCCTTACGGCACTGCTTGAGCCAATGCTGATGATCTTTCTTGGGGTCGTGATTGGATTTATAGTTATCGCGATGTACCTTCCTATATTTAAACTTGCCGGAACAATTGGATAGACGTGTAGGTAATATTTGGAAGAGTTAAGCAATAAACTCAAGTGGCTCATGATCATCCGGGTGGCTGTTGTCACCCTTTTCCTGGGGTCTTTTTTATTTCTTGGGATAAGCTATAAAGAAGGCCCCATATTAATCCCCACCTTTCATACTCTTATAACCACTACCTATCTCTTCACACTTATATATGCAATTCTTTTCAGACTTGTCAGCCTTAAGACATCCGCCTATATACAGATATTTGGGGATATCATCCTTATAACAGTCCTTGTGTCAGCGACAGAGGGGATAGAGAGCCCTTTTGTATTTCTATATCTGTTTTCCGTCATACCGGCTTCTATTATGCTTTACAGATCTGGGGCTCTTGCAGCGGCATCGGCAGCGAGCATCTTTTATGGAGTCGTCGTAGATCTGCAGTACTATAATTCTCTCCCTTTTATGGCCCAGTCTACTCTTCCAGGAAAAACCTTTTTTTATGTGTTAACGCTCCACATCGTGGCCTTCTTTGCAGTAGCCTATTTAAGCAGTAGTGGTGTAGAGGCATTAAGACGTGTAAGAGAAGAACTACGGGAAAAGGATAGCGATCTGGTAGAACTTCATGCCTTTAATGCGAATGTTGCCCAGTGTATGAGTACAGGGTTACTCATAACGGATGAACGTGGGAGAATTACCTCTTTTAATCGTGCTGCTGAGGAGATAACGGGTTACAAGTGGGAAGAAGTCCGGGGGAGGGTATATCTAGAGGTGCTCCCTCTAAAGAAATTGGAAGATATTCTTAATAATGTCGAAAGCATACTTCCCATCTACCGGTTTGAAAGTGAAGTCCCTCGCAGGGATGGGGTACAAATAACCCTGGGGCTTAATGTATCTCATCTGAAGGATGAAAATGGACATAGCAGGGGAATAGTGGGTATCTTTCAGGACCTTACAAAGATAAAAGAGATGGAAATGGAGGTTAAAAAGAGAGAAAAGATGGCGATGATCGGGGAGCTGGCTGCAGGAATGGCTCATGAGATAAGGAATCCACTGGCATCACTCAGCGGTTCGATGCAGATATTAAAACAAGAGTTATCCCTTAAAGAAGATCATGCACGCCTTATGGAAATTGCCCTGCGGGAGATGGACAGACTCAATACAACAATAACAGAGTTTTTGATCTATGCTAAACCAACCCCTCTGCAGAAAAGGCTTATGAATATTAATGATCTGCTATTAGACACAGTCAATTTATTGAAAAATAGTGAGATATTCAGGAACTCGAATATCTCTATCCAGTCAGAATTTAAGGAAGAGACATTATTATTATCTGTTGATCCTCATCAGATGTCACAGGTTTTATGGAACCTCTCCCTGAATGCGATACAATCGATGTCCAACGGTGGGGTAATGACTATTTCTTCAAGGAAGAGCGGGATGAGGAGGTTTGAGGGGATGTCAAAGAAAATGGAATGGGCGGAGATTATCTTTAGAGATAGCGGAGAGGGCATAGAGGAAGAGATCCTCGACAAGATCTTTCTGCCATTCTTTACAACAAAGGAGGGAGGGTCAGGGTTAGGCTTGGCTATTGTCCATAGGATTATAGAAGAACATGATGGCAGGATATATGTAAAGAGTAAACCCGGTAAAGGTACGCAGTTTACACTCTATCTGCCACTGGAGTAGAATAAAATTAAAAATCAAAAATCAAAATGCAAAATGACAGATGAAAATTTAAAAATGTACAAACAAAAGATTAATCTTTACATTTTGATATTTCATTTTTGATTTAAGATAGGGAGGTTTTACTTGGGAAAGATTCTGGTTGTTGACGATGAAAGGGGGATGCGGGAATTCCTTACTATCATGCTTAAGAAGGAGGGGCATGATGTAACTTCAGCGGGAGGCGGTAAAGAGGCCCTTGAGTATGTCGCACAGAAGACCTATGACATTGTTATTACAGATGTGAGGATGCCTAACATTACTGGCGTAGACGTTTTGAAGACTGTAAAGGAGTCTTCACCCGAGACCGTTGTTATCATAGTCACGGCCTATGCATCAACAGAAACAGCCATAGAGGCGATGAAACAGGGGGCGTATGACTATATTACAAAGCCTTTTAAGGTTGAAGAGATAAAACTTATTGTAAGAAACGCCTTAGAGAAGCGGAAACTTAGAGAAGAAAACCTTCTTCTTAAAAGAAAAATTCAGGAATGGACTACCTCGGGGGTTATTGGCGGCATTGTAGGGAAGAGCCAGGTAGTTGTTCGAATCATTGAAATGATCATCAAGATTGCGGATAGCCCAAGCAATGTCCTGATAACAGGCGAATCAGGAACAGGGAAAGAATTGATTGCCAGGGCGATACATAATTATAGCTATAGGAAAGACCATCCCTTTGTCGCAATAAACTGCAGTGCTATACCAGAAGGACTTCTCGAGAGTGAATTGTTCGGACATATAAAAGGTGCCTTTACCGGTGCTATTGCAAACAAAGAAGGCCTCTTTGAGGTCGCTAATGAAGGGACTATTTTTCTTGATGAGATAGGGGATATTCCTCAAAGCTTTCAGGTAAAACTATTGCGTATATTGGAGGAAAAGACCTTCAAGCGGGTCGGAGGCAATCAGGAAATAAAAGTGGACGTACGAATTGTTGCTGCTACAAACAGGGATCTCAAAAAGGCAGTGGCAGAAGGGGATTTCAGAGAAGATTTATTCTACAGGCTTGACGTTATTCCGATAGAAATGCCCCCACTCAGAGAGAGGAGAGAGGACATCCCGCTCCTTGTAGAACACTTTCTCTCTAAATACAACCGTATCCTCGGGCGTGAGGTAAAGGGGGTATCTCCTGAGGCGATGCAGAGGCTGATTGATCATCCCTGGAAGGGAAATGTCAGGGAATTAGAGAATGTTATAGAAAGGGCTGTAACTTTAGGTAATAGTTCTGTAATAGAATTAAAGAATATCGAGGAAGGACTTCAAAGAGGTGTACCTTACAGGAAGCCTATGTTGGTCGATATCCCATCTGAGGGGTTGAACCTCGAAGAATTGCTTCAGGGGATAGAGAAGGACCTTTTATTAAGAGCCCTGGATAAGACGCGATGGGTAAAAAAGGATGCAGCGGAACTTCTCAATCTTGATTTCAGATCTTTTCGCTATCGGCTTGCCAAATATAATATTTTGAGAGACGGGGAGTGAAGGAATTACCCGGCAGGATAGTTTTAAAGACACCAGCCAAAATAAATCTCCTCTTACATGTTAACGGGAAGAGAAGTGATGGGTACCATGACATTATCACCGTCATGCAGATGGTCGATCTGTGGGATGATATCATAGTAGAGGAGTCTCAGAAGCTGGACATTGTCTGCAGAGACCCTGAAATATCTTCTGGCCAGGAAAACCTTATCTACAAGGCCGCGTTAAAGCTCAAAGATTGCTCAGGAACAAAAAGAGGAGCCATGATTACCCTCAACAAAGTGATCCCTGTGGCCGCAGGGTTAGGCGGCGGCAGTAGTGACGCCGCTGCAACGCTATTTGGGTTAAATATCCTGTGGGGACTTGATTATACTGTGAGCAGACTTGCCGCTATAGGGAAGGAACTGGGAAGCGATGTCCCTTTTTTCCTAAATGGTCCTATGGCCATCGGATACGGCAGGGGGGATGAATTGATATCGGTGGCTATGGATACCGATTACTGGTTTTTACTCATCAATCCTGGTATCCCTGTATCTACCGCGTGGGCATACGGTCAGTTCTCTTCCTGTCATGCTGAACTTGGTTCAGTATCTCGTGATACCTTTAAAGAGATCCTGAAACAACTTCAGGATGACAATACGAAGAGAAACATTTGGATTGGACCATTTCAAAAGACAAAATTTGAGTTGACAAAAGGAGGTGGTCATATTAAAATTTCTCTGCCTAATGGCCTAAGGATTGAAGAAAATGGTATATGGTTATTACCCTTTAACGACCTTGAGGAGGTGGTGATTAAAAGGTATCCGATCATAGAGCAGATTAAAGAAAAGATGGTTGCCTGTGGGGCAATGTTCTCACTGATGTCAGGCAGTGGGTCAACAGTTTTTGGTATTTTTAGAGACAAATGCAGCGCGGAGAGAGCTTATACAATGTTACAAGAGAGCGGATGGAGGTTATGGATTGTACGGGCTCTTCAAAGTTCCCCCTATTCATACTAAATAATTACCAAACTTAGAGGAGGCGGCCTAAAATGGAAGTTACAGAGGTTAAGGTTTTCCCAGTCAATGAAGAAAGATTAAAGGCATATGTAACTGTGACATTTGATGATTCTTTTATCATCCGGGATGTGAAGGTTATCAGGGGTAATAATGGATTGTTTGTGGCCATGCCAAGTCGTAAACGGAAAGATGGTTCTTTCAGGGATATCGCCCATCCCTTGAATAATGAAGCAAGGGAAATGATTGAAGGGGTGATCCTGAAAGAGTATGAGAAAGAATTAAGTAAGCAGATAGTGCAATAAGATGAATAGCTGATGACCAAAGTTGGTGTTTGGTTATTGGTGTTTAATATTTTCTGTATTGGGGCGTCGACAAGCGGTAAGTCACGAGATTTTGGATCTCGCATCCGGAGGTTCGAATCCTCCCGCCCCAGCTGTAAAGTTTATAGTCTTGTTGAATTGAGTGTGTTCAAGGGAACAAGGATTCACCCTTTCTGAATCCTTGTTCCCTTGAATCCTTTTTGAGGATAAGCGCTAAAAGTTCTTAGAGATGAGAAGGCTGAGATGCTAAACCGCGAACTGAAGGTATTTACGGGAAATTCCAATAAAACCCTGGCCGGAGAGATCTGCCAGCACCTGAAGATTCCATTGGGTGAAGCTACGGTAAGCAGATTCAGTGACGGCGAAATCATGGTGCAGATCAATGAGAATGTACGGGGAAAGGATATATTTGTAATACAATCTTTCTCGAATCCGGTTAACAGACATCTAATGGAGCTTCTGATCATGCTGGATGCCTTCAAAAGGGCCTCCGCCTATCGTATAACTGCTGTGATACCTTATTATGGATATGCAAGACAGGATAGAAAGGCACAGCCGAGAGTCCCTATCACTGCAAAACTGGTAGCTGACCTTATCACTGTTGCAGGTGCTAACAGGGCGCTTACAATAGATCTTCACGTGGGACAGATACAGGGCTTTTTTAATATACCTGTTGATAATCTTTTTGCAACACCTGTAATATTAGACTATCTGAGAACAAAGGATTTAAAAGACCTTGTTGTTGTGTCTCCTGATGCAGGGGGGGTGGAAAGGGCAAGGGCCTTTGCAAAGAAGCTCAAGGCGTCACTTGCGATAATAGATAAGAGAAGAGAGGGGGTCAATGTATCTGTAGTAATGAACATCATAGGCGATGTGAAAGACAAAGATACCCTTGTGCTTGATGATATGATTGATACGGCCGGGACTATTACCCAGGGGGCAGAGGCGATTAAGAAGGCTGGAGCAAGAAGGATCTTTGTGGCCGCCACTCATGCGGTTCTGTCAGGTTCGGCGATGGATAAACTAAATGCGTCTGTCATTGAGGAGGTCATTGTCACAAATACGATACCCCCTGATGGAAAGGATACCGTCTGTAAAAAGATTACCACCTTATCAGTGGCGTCTCTCTTAGGAGAGGCGATCAGGAATACCCACAATGAGACATCTGTAAGCTCTCTGTTCGTGTAATCAGACAATACAATTTATAATTCAGACAAAGAGGAGGAAGAAAGGTCATGGAAAAAATATCAGTAGATGTATCTGTTAGAGAAGGAAGAGGTAAGGGCTTTGCCAGAAGTCTCAGAAGGGGTGGGCGTATTCCTGCGGTACTGTATAGTAAGGGAGATTCGACACCCATAAGTCTTGATCCAACCAAGGTTAGGAAACTGCTTATGTTAGGTCATGCAGAAAGCACCCTCATAGACTTGAAGATAGGGGGTGCTGCTGATCAGTCTGACAGGATTGCCATATTGAGAGACTATCAGACAGACCCTGTGACAGGCGAACTTCTTCATGCAGATTTCTTTGAGGTTTCGATGGCTGAGAAGATCAGAGTGACGGTCCCTGTGGAGCTGACAGCTGAGACGCCGGCAGGGGTAAAGGAAGGCGGTATCCTTCAATTCGTCATGAGAGAAGTAGAGGTAGAGTGTCTGCCCTCTTTGATACCAGACAACATCATCGTTGATGTCTCTAAGCTCAATATCGGGGATAACCTTCATATAAGAGATATTAAAGTGTCAGAGGAAATCAAAATTATTACAGATCCCGAGCAGGTTGTTCTTGCCATTGCCTCACCTGTTTCACAGGAAAAATTGGATCAGCTCCTGACAGCACCTTCAGCAGCAGAGGCTGTCAAGGAACCAGAGCTTGTAAAGAAGCCTGCCAAGGAGGGTGAGAAGGCCGAAGAAAAGGAGGGTAAGGCCTGAAAATTATCATTGGACTCGGTAACCCAGGGATAAAGTATAAAAATACAAGACACAATATAGGGTTTCGGGTGATTGACAAACTTGCGGGATACTTCTCCATAAAGCTGAAAGATGAGGGGAATCTTTACAGATACGGTAGGGGGAAAATATCAGGCGGGGATGTAATCCTTGCTGAACCATTGACATACATGAATAGAAGTGGAGACGCTGTAAGCGTGTTGTTACGCTATTATAAGGCCTCACCGTCAGAGCTCATATTGATATACGATGATATCGATTTAGAGGCCGGGCAATTGAAGATTAAAGCGAAGGGCGGGAGTGGCGGTCATAGAGGATGTGCCTCAGTAATCTCCTCGATAGGGGCAGAAGATTTTTTAAGGATCAGGATCGGGATAGGTCGTCCATCCTCAGGAGGGGATGTCGTAGGGTATGTATTATCTGAATTTGCTCCCCCTGAGGTTCCTGTTATTGAGAATGCAGTTGAGAGTGCAGCAGATGCTGTCAGGATGTTAGTGAGTAGTAATGATCTGGTGACTGCTATGAATAAATACAATAGGTAACGCTGAAAAATGCCCAGCTGCGGCGTCAGGCCTGCGGATTTGAACCTCAACGTACAGAAAAAGTACGCCTCGGCTCAAATCCTTGTCCTTCCTTCGGGTACCCGCTTGCGGGTGTGGGCATTTTTGAGCGTTAACTTCTTAACGAAAAGAAAGGAGAATCAATGGAGAGGTTTGTAGATTTTGCATGGGTATTCGGGGTAACTGGCCTACTCATAGGAGGTTTTATCTTCTTATATATAAGCAGGCAGCCAGAGGGCAATGAAAAGATGAAGGATATCGCCGGTAAGATACATCAGGGGGCCATGACCTATCTGCGAAGACAGTACACGATTTTGGCGGCCTTTATTGCAATAATCTGTCTGGCATTAACAATAGGTTTGAATTACCAAACAGCTATTGCCTATCTGTGTGGCGCCATCTCTTCGATGCTTGCAGGCTTCTTTGGTATGAATGCGGCCACACGTGCCAATGTCAGGACCGCCAATGCCGCCAATCTATATAAGCCGGATTCCGCAAAGGCCCTCTTTATTGCATTTGCCGGCGGCTCTGTCATGGGGCTTGCCGTAGCGAGTATCGGTGTCGTGGGCGTAGGGATATTCTTCTACATATTTGGACATGACCCCTCAACAGCAGCCATTATCAATGGGTATGCCATGGGGGCGAGTTCAATCGCCCTTTTTGCAAGGGTGGGCGGCGGCATATACACAAAGGCGGCCGATGTCGGGGCTGACCTTGCAGGTAAGGTCGAGGCTGGTATCCCGGAGGATGACCCAAGAAACCCGGCAGTCATTGCAGACAATGTCGGGGATAATGTCGGAGATGTGGCAGGGATGGGCGCTGACCTCTTTGAGTCCTATGTTGGCGCTGTGATCGCTACAATCGCCATTGCGGCAACGACAATGATCGGTAATAGCATGATCATGACCTACATGGCATTTCCAGTTGCTGTAATCGTCGTAGGACTTATTTCATCACTTCTTGGAATAGGTTCCATGTTGATACTGGAGAGATTGAATCCAGCCGCTGCCTTACGATATGCAACGTTTATTGCAACCGGTATCTTCCTTATCCTGGCTTATATTATGACGCAGATCAGTGGTATCCCTACAGGAGTATTTTGGGCAATAGCTGTGGGGAGTATAGCAGGTATTACCATAGGACTTATTACAGAGTGGTATACCTCTGCATCACCGGTACAGAGGGTAGCAGATGCCTCAACCACAGGTGCCGCGACCAATATCATTACCGGGTTGTCCATAGGGATGGAGAGTGTCGTCATTCCCATGCTCGCCATAATCGTCGGGATATATATATCCTATGAGTTTGCTGGTCTTTACGGAATCAGTATAGCGGCAGTCGGGATGCTGGCGACGATCGGGATAACGATGTCTGTAGATGCCTACGGCCCAATAGCAGATAATGCCGGTGGCATCTCTGAGATGAGCGGGCTGGGACATGATACAAGACAGATTACGGACAGCCTGGATGCCTTAGGGAATACGACAGCGGCGATAGGGAAGGGATTTGCCATCGGATCTGCTGCGCTGACGGCCCTTGCCCTCTTTGCGGCCTATTCGCAGGCGGCCAGGATAGAGGCCAAGGACATATCCCTGACAAACCCCTATGTGATCATTGGCGTATTCCTTGGGGGAATTATGCCATTCTACATTGTGGCCATTACCATGTCCTCTGTAGGAAAGGCAGCCGGGAAAATGGTAGAAGAGGTGAGGCGTCAGTTCCGTGAGATCAAGGGACTGATGGAGGGGAAGGCAGAGCCGGATGTGGTGAGATGTGTGGATATCAGCACGACGGCAGCCTTAAAAGAGATGATCATCCCTGGTCTGTCGGCTGTGGTCGTTCCTATTCTTGTAGGTTTTGTCATAGGGAAAGAGGCGCTCGGTGGTTTTCTTGCAGGTGCTACCGTGGTAGGTGTGCCCATGGCCCTGATGCTCGCCAATGCGGGTGGGGTATGGGATAATGCAAAAAAATATATTGAGAAAGGTCACCACGGTGGTAAAAAATCGGAGGCGCACAAAGCTGCGGTTGTCGGTGATACCGTGGGTGACCCTTGCAAAGATACATCAGGCCCTGCAATGAATATACTGATCAAACTGATGGCTATAGTCGCATTAGTGATTGCTCCATTATTGATATGATAAAAAAGAGAGAGATTCTATCAAGGGGGAACCTGTGGTGTTCCCCCTTGTTTTTTAAAAGGATAATTTATGGGTTTTAACTGCGGCATCGTTGGTCTTCCCAATGTTGGCAAATCCACGATATTTAACGCCTTGACATCAGGAGGGGCAAATGTTGCCAATTACCCCTTCTGTACCATAGACCAGAATGTCGGGGTAGTCGCTGTACCTGATCAGAGGTTAGACCGGCTTGCGGAGCTATATGTTCCAGAGGCGGTGATACCCACGACGATGGAGTTTGTAGATATCGCAGGGCTTGTCAAAGGGGCCTCTGCGGGTGAGGGACTTGGGAATAAGTTTCTCAGTCATATCAGAGAGGTGGATGCCATCGTCCATGTTGTGCGATGCTTTGAAGACCCGGATGTGGTCCATATCTATGGACTTGTTGACCCGCAGCGGGATATAGATATCATCGAGACAGAGCTGGCCCTTGCGGATATAGAGACGATCAATAAGCGGATGCAGCGGGCTGAAAAACAGATGAAATCCGGGGATAAGGGGGCAGGACACGAAAAAGAGTTCCTTTCAAGGATTATGGATATGCTCTCAAAGGGGAAGCCGCTGCGTACCATGGACTTTTCAGGCGAAGATCAGAAGGTCTTAGAGGAACTCCATCTGCTGACTACAAAACCAGTACTCTATGTTGCCAATGTCACTGAAGAGGAGATGATCGAAGGAAACCAGTATGTACGCCAGATAGAAGATATAGCGGCCAAAGAGGGTGCAAAGGTGATCACGATTTGTGGTAAGATAGAAGATGAATTATCCTCTATGTCTCTTGAGGAGCATAAGGCATTTTTGGCAGAGATGGGGCTTTCAGAACCGGGTCTTTTTAAATTAATACGCAGTGGATATGGCCTGCTGAATCTCATCACCTTTTTTACAGCAGGAGAGCGTGAGGTAAGGGCCTGGACAGTCAGCAAAGGGACAAAGGCTCCTCAGGCA
The DNA here is from genome assembly GCA_023248395.1 of Nitrospirota bacterium. Classification (GTDB taxonomy): domain Bacteria; phylum Nitrospirota; class 9FT-COMBO-42-15; order HDB-SIOI813; family HDB-SIOI813; genus JAHFEQ01. The sequence continues at coordinate 11,232 of JAHFEQ010000007.1, read as the reverse complement.
GCAGGCAAGATACACTCAGATATCGAACGCGGATTTATACGGGCAGAGGTCATGTCTTTTTCTGACCTTGATTCCCTTGGGTCTTCCCCTGCGGTAAAAGAGAAAGGACTGCTCAGACTTGAGGGGAAGGATTATGTTATTCAGGAAGGGGATGTCATATACTTTAGATTCCATGTGTGAATAGCCAGTTGAAAGGTTAGAGGTAAGAGGTTCGAGGTAAGAAGTAAGAAGGATAGAAAGAGGGCCTGGTCATGAAGAAAGGTATATTATTCATAGCGATATTATCCGTTCTTTTAGCAGATCGGGCCTATGCCGGTATGTCTTTCTTGAAAAAGACCATCGTAATAACCAATGACAGAGAAGACGTCCTTCTGCAGCAGAAGTTCTTTTCAGAAGGCGATATGCTGCGGATCGAGGAAGAGTCGTCCGGAATAGAGGGGAACCCTGGAACCAGGATATATGATTTTCAAAAGAAAAAGTTATACACGATTATGCTGGATGTAAAGCTTTATATGGAACAGGATACAGAAATGGAAAAGGAATATATCATGTTCGAAGTGCCCCCGGAGAAAAGGTATGCCAGCCATAAAGATATCAAGGTGGTCAGGACAAAACTGGGAGAGGATACAATAGAGGGGCATCCCTCTGCCAAGTATGAAGTGAAGGTTATCCGTAAAATTAAGGAGAAGGAAGATCAGGTATTAGAGAAATATATGGCATGGCTGGCTGAGGACCTCAAGGAAATGCCTGTTAAATATGAGATTGAATTCCCAAACAACAGTAAAAAGATCATAAGCTATTCAAGTATAAAAACTGAGGCGATAGATCCAGCGCTCTTTTCAATACCTCAGGGATATAT
>JAHFEQ010000007.1:0-10273 GCA_023248395.1 Nitrospirota bacterium | reverse complement strand
GGAGGCCATAATGTCAAATGTGGTGATCACAGGTGCACAGTGGGGTGATGAAGGAAAGGGGAAGATCGTTGATCTCCTGACTGAAGATGCGGATTATATTGTGCGTTATCAGGGGGGTCATAATGCAGGTCATACTGTCGTTATAGGAGACAAGGAGTTCATACTGCACCTCATCCCTTCGGGTATACTGCGTCCCGGTAAAAAGTGTGTTATCGGGAATGGGGTGGTGATAGACCCGCATGCCCTGTTAGCGGAGATAGACGGTCTAAACGAAAAGGGTATTGAGATCAGGGATAATTTCTTTATCAGTGGCAGGGCCCATATTATTATGCCCTATCACCGCGCCATTGAAAAGGAGAGCGAAAAGCTAAAAGGCTCTCTAAGGATAGGAACAACCGGCAGGGGGATAGGTCCAAGCTATGCGGATAAGATCGCAAGGGTAGGGATCAGGATCGTCGATCTTATAGACAGAGAGGTCTTCAGAGAGAAATTGCGGATAAATCTGCAGGAGATGAATTACTTTCTGGAGAGGCTCTATGGCGTCAAGGGGTTTGTACTTGATGATGTCTATCATGAATATATGGGTTATGCAGAGAAGCTTAGAGGTTTTGTTGCCGACACCGCACTCCTTTTAGACAGGGCCATAGGAGAAGGGAAGAATATCCTGTTTGAGGGGGCCCAGGGAACCCATCTAGATGTTGACCATGGGACATACCCCTACGTGACCTCTTCAAATGCTACCTCAGGCGGGGCCTGCACAGGCAGTGGTGTAGGCCCGACAAAGATCGATAAAGTGTTGGGCGTGGTGAAGGCCTATACAACCCGTGTTGGGAGCGGGCCGTTTCCCACTGAACTCAAAGACAGTACCGGCGAGTATCTGAGGGAGAGGGGAAGGGAGTATGGTGCAACCACAGGCAGACCGAGGAGGTGCGGCTGGTTTGATGCACTTGCGACATCTTATGCCGCAAAGGTTAATGGATTTACACAGATGGCAATCACAAAGCTCGATGTCCTCGATGACCTGGAAGAGATCAAGATATGTGTGGGATACAGATACAATGGGAAGCGGTATGATGAGATGCCGTCTGAATTGAAGGTATTAGAAGGGTGTGAACCGGTCTATGAATCGATGGAAGGTTGGCGGGCCTCTACATCCGGCATCTCAAAGTATGAAGCCCTTCCTCATAAGGCAAAGAGATATATTGAACGCGTGAAAGAGTTAATCGGCATAGAGATAGATATCATCTCTACAGGCTTCAGAAGAGATGAGACGATCCTCTTACGAAAGATCTTCTGATTAGACTTTATTCTTACTGAGCGCAAGGAGTGCATCTATCCTGTTAGAGATAACAGTCAGGGACTCCCTTGTCTGATTATAGTATATAGGTAATCTTGCGAATGTGCAGTTTTTACCCTGCCCGGCGATATAGAGGGCACAATTCTCCTTACAGAAGACCTCCTCTGTAGAAGAGCTCATAAAAGGACAAAGTACATTCATGGAAAACCTCCTTATTAAAAAAATTATAATGGATGAATGGCTTGTTGTAAAGGGTTTACTATGAGGCACATCGTCATACACTACCAGGAGATAGCGCTCAAGGGCAAAAACAGACCCCTGTTTGTTAATAAACTGCGTGACAATCTCAAATATGCAACAGAGGGGCTTGGAGTCAAACACGCCAGGGATCAGGGCGGCAGGATTATCTTAGACCTTGTGCCGGATGCCAGGGAAGAGCTGGTCAGGGAGAGGGTCTCTAAGGTCTTTGGGATAGCCAACTTTGCCTTTGCCTGCAAGGCCTCTAATGATGTGGAGGTCCTTAAAGAGGCAGTACTCCGGCATGTCAGGGACAAGGTCTTTAAGAGCTTCAGGATTTCTACCAAGAGGGGGTATAAAGAATATCCCATGACCTCAATGGATGTAGACCGGATCGTTGGGGCGCATATCAAGGAGGCGACAGGCGCAAAAGTCGACTTAACCCATCCGGAGCTTACCCTCTTTATCGAGATATTGTCCAAGGAGGCCTTCTTCTATACTGAAAAGATTCCAGGCCAGGGCGGCCTCCCTGTGGGGACAAGCGGCAAGGTAGTCTGTCTCCTCTCAGGAGGGATTGATTCCCCTGTAGCCGCCTTACGGATGATGAAACGGGGGTGTTCCGTACTCTTTGTCCATTTTCATGCCTATCCCTATCAGAGTAAGATGTCACAGGAGAAGGTAGGGGATCTTGTGGAGATATTGAATCAGTATCAGCGGGCGTCTAAACTCTATCTTATCCCCTTCGGAGATATTCAGAAGGAGATCGTGCTCAATGCCCCTGCAAAATATAGAGTGGTCCTCTATCGACGCATGATGATAAGGATCGCGGAGGCCATTGCAAGGAAGGAGAAGGCCCTGGCCCTGATTACAGGGGATAGCCTCGGACAGGTCTCTTCCCAGACCCTTGAGAATATAACGACCATTGAAAACGCCTCAACACTGCCGGTATTAAGACCCCTGATAGGGATGGATAAAAGTGAAATAATGGATCAGGCCAGGGGTATTGGGACTTATGAGATATCCATTATCCCTGATCAGGACTGCTGTCAGCTCTTCATCCCCAAGAACCCTGCGGTGAAGACTTCCATAGAGGAGATAGAAAAGGTGGAGAAGGGGTTTGATATTGAAAAGTTGCTAAATCAATACCTCTTATTAAAATAATCCTCCAATATCGTCCTGTGGTCAAAGGCGATGTTGTCAGGTAACGTATCCTTTGTGAATATCCCTACCTCTTTTGCATCATCTGCTGCCCTTGGAACACCTGCTCCCCACGCAATAAAAACTGTTGAAACGGTGTGCTGCCTTGGATCCCGGTCAGGGGTAGAATAGACATGGAACTGCCTGATAAGCACCACTTTGAGGGATGTCTCTTCCAATGCCTCTCGTACCGCCGCATCTTCTAACGACTCCCCATAATCCACAAAGCCCCCCGGTATCGCCCATCCATAAGGCGGGTTCTTCCGCTCAATCAGCACAATCCCCTTGCCTCCAAGTTCGATAATAATATCCACCGTTGGGAAGGGATTTTTAGGTTGGATCTTAGCCCCACACTCAGGGCAGGTCATGTATCGCATCGATAATAATATTAGCAAATGCAGGGGGGACAAGGCAAGCAATTCCGAAATTCCGGGGACAAACTATACGTAAATATTTCCTCACCCCGGAATTATACCTTGTGGACCAGTCTGTCAACGCCCCTTCTCGGCGTCGCCTGAGGGAGTTCTGCCGGATAGCCCATGGGGATGATGGCGATGGGCATCAGGTTAGCAGGAGCGTCGATGCTCTGAAGCACCTTCGCATCATCAAAGGCCCCCACCCAGACACACCCCAGTCCTAAGGCCGTGGCCGCCAACTGTGCATAGGCACTGGCAATAGTCGCGTCCTGGATGCAGTATAATTCCGAACCTCTGTTGCCATACTTGATTGCGGATCTCCGGGGGTGGGCGCAGAAGACCAGGGCAAAGGCGGCCCCGGCAATAAAATCCTGTCCCAAGGCTGCCTGTGTGAGTTCTATGAGTTTCTCATCTGAACGTATCAGGTATATCTCATAGGCCTGAAGGTCGCCTGCAGAAGGGGCGGCATTGCACGCCTCAAGGATGGCATTGACCTTCTCTTCTTCTACTCCCCTTTTCTCAAAGGCCCTTACAGAACGTCGTCTTTTGATGACCTCAAAAAGATCCATTTACTACCTCCACTCCAATTACTGTTCTCCGATCCAGCCGATCCCGGCCTCCGGGCGGCAATCAAAGTGCCACAGATAAGGTTTGATGTCCAGGACCGGCGTGCCGTCTACGACTTAATAAGGGCAGGCTAACACAAAGGACTTCTGACTGCAACTGTCTGACTGTAACTGTCAGATTGAATCCAGCCACCGTTTATTGTATCATCCTTCCATGTCCTTAAACGAAGCGGATACTCGTGCCAAGTTGATTGACCCAGCCATTCACACGCGGGGTTGGACAGAGGACCACATCAAGCGTGAGGTTAGTGCAGGGACTATTGAGATCATTGAGGGCAAAGCACAGCGCAGGGCTAAGGGAAGGGTTGACTACACCCTTCGCATCAAGATAACTGCGGAGAGTCAGCCCGTGGCAATGGCGCTTATCGAGGCAAAGGCTGAAAGACTCCAGCCTGGTCACGGCCTTGAGCAGGCCAAGGCTTATGCCATCTGTAAGCGGATCAATGTGCCATTTGTCTTTTCCTCCAATGGCCACCAATTTGTAGAATACGACTTCTTTACAGGGATAACCTCTCCTCCCCGTCCCATGACGGAGTTTCCAACACCTGGTGACCTGCGTATCCGTTATGAAAATGGGAAAGGATTCAGCCTCGATTCCCCTGCCGCCAGAGCGCTCCTGACACCTTATACCGGCGGTGAGGGCGCACGCAGATACTATCAGGATGCTGCAATCCGGGCTGTCCTCGAAAAGATAGCACGGTGCGAAATAACCGGTGAGCCGGAAAGGGCATTGCTCTCCCTTGCAACAGGGGCAGGAAAGACCTTTATTGCCGTCAACCTCCTTAAAAAGATTGCGGACGCCGGTAATATGCGGCGTGCCCTATTTGTCTGCGACCGTGATGAGCTCCGCACCCAGGGACTCGCTGCTATGCAGAGACTCTTTGGCTCGGATGCCGCTGCTGCGGCTGGAAATGATCCTGTTAAAAATGCACGGGTCGTTGTTGCAACCTATCAGACGCTTGATATAGATTCGGATGAGGCCGATGCGAATTTTCTCATTCAACACTATCCTGAAAACTACTTCAGTCATATCGTCATAGACGAGTGCCACCGGTCGGCATGGGGAAAGTGGTCTCAGGTGCTTACACACAACCCCGGTGCAGTTCAGGTGGGTCTGACCGCAACACCAAGAAGATTCCCCACCGCAGACACTGAGGAAGGTGATAGAGATGAGCAGATTACAGCGGACAATGTGAGACACTTCGGTGAGCCGGTGTATGAATACGACATGGCCCAGGCCATCGAAGACGGCTACCTTGCCGCATGCGAGATATATAAGGGGAGGGTGAATCTCGACGACACTGGCGTCAGTTTAGAAGAAATCATCGCCCGAAATCCCGTGGATGCAGTAACCGGCCAGGCTGTGGGCGCAGGCGATATCCGTCACCAGTATGAGAAGTATCTGTTCGAAGACAAGCTCCTCCTTCCTGACCGTGTCCTTGTGATGTGTCAGGACCTTTTCAAATATCTCCTTGAGACCGGAGGTCCTGAACAAAAGACGATTATCTTCTGTGCCCGAGACCGTCATGCAGACGATGTGGCTGCCACCATGAACAACCTCTATTCCGAGTGGTGTAAGGAGAGTAGGATGCCCCGGCTTGAGCCCTACGCCTTCAAGTGTACGGCAGCATCCGGAGGCGGCGATTATCTCCCTGATCTCAGGGGCGCTATGCGCCATCACTTCATAGCCACGACAGTGGATCTTCTGACCACCGGCGTTGATGTCCCCTGTGTGCGCAACATCGTCTTTTTCAAATACGTGAGGTCCCCAATAGCCTTTTACCAGATGGTCGGCAGGGGAACACGGATTGATCTCCCTTCCGGCAAACTCATGTTCCACGTCTATGACTACACGGATGCCACCCGCCTTTTTGGAGAGGAGTTTATCACCAAACTGCCTAAAGGCAGTGGTGGCGGAGGCGGAGATGGAGGCGGCGAAGGAGAGCCTGAACACTCTATTGTCGTCGAGGGGTTTGATGTGAGGGTCACCCCTGCCGGACGTTACATCGTCACTGACGTTGACGGAAAGGCCATGCCGGTTACTGTGGAAGAGTATAAGAACCGTATGGCTGAGAGGCTCATTCAGGAGGCCCCGACGATTGATATATTCCGCAGGGATTGGATTACACCCGCAGTCCGGCATCCACTTATTGAAAGGCTTGTTACGTCCGGCTATTCTCCGAATGTCCTACGCATGGTCGAAGAGATGGAGGACTATGATCTCTATGATGTCCTTGCCGATGCGGCTTACGGCATGGCGCCAAGGACACGCAAAGAGAGGACGAACTCCTTTGTTTACAAGCATGAAGAGTGGCTGAGGGAGATGCCTCCGGTTACAGCGGCTACCATAAAGGCAATTGCCTCGCAATTTACACGCGGCGGGACTGACGGTCTTGAGAATCAGCAGATATTTAAAACACCAGCAGTCATGCGGGCAGGAGGACTCGAAGCCTTAAAGGCCCTCGGCAAACCCGCCGACGTCCTGCGAGAGACAAAAGAGAGGATGTTTTCAGCATGAGCAAAGCGGAGTTAAGGAACCTCCCTGAGGGGTGGAGATGGGTAAGGCTGGGGGACGTTATCACAGAAGCACAGCCAGGATTTGCTTGTGGTGAGCGTGATCCAAATGGCTTAATCCAGCTTCGCATGAACAATGTTGATACCCGTGGAAACGTAGTTTGGAATGAATTCATTCGTGTTCCTTTTGATAAAAATAAAATTGAAAAGTATGAGCTTATTGATGGTGATGTCCTTTTTAATAACACAAATAGTGTAGAACTTGTTGGGAAAAGTGCCCTCTTTCTTGGCCATATGGAGCCAGTTGTTTATAGCAATCATTTTACAAGGATTCGTGTTGACCACTGTAAAATATTTGCAGCCTATCTGACAACCTGGCTTATTCATCTATGGAATAGTAAGACGTTTGAACGGATATGTAATCGATGGATTGGACAAAGCGCTGTTAAAAACGAAAAGCTTTTGTCTTTATCAATCCCCCTCCCCCCTCTCCCTCAACAAAAACGTATTGCCGCAATTCTCAATGAGCAGATGGCAGCGGTTGAGAAGGCACGGGCTGCAGCAGAGGTACAGGTTGAGGCGGCAAAGGCTCTTCTGAGAGCACAAGCAAGAAAGATATTTGAGAGTCCTGAAAGTAGATCATGGACTGTAAAAAAATTAGGTGAAATCCTTGCAGTTAAAAGTGGCGACTTTCTTCCGTCCAAAGCTATGAACACAGAAGGTTCTTATCCGGTTTACGGAGGCAATGGGATAAATGGACATCACGACTCATTTATGTTTGAAGATTCCAAAATTGTAATTGGAAGGGTTGGTGCCCATTGTGGTTGTGTTAATTTCACCCAGCCAAAGGCATGGATTACGGATAACGCCCTCTATATTTCAGAAAAGAAGGTGCCTTTTGATGACGTCTACATGTCAAGTTATCTAATATATTTGAACCTTAATAATCTTTCCAACAGTATGGCCCAGCCTCTTATCTCAGGTAAGTTATTGTATCCTATCATTGTGAGGCTTCCTCAAATTTCTGAACAACAGCGCATTGCCGCGATCCTCACTGAACAGATGGCAGAAACAAAGAAGCTTAGAAAATCAGTTGACAAGCAACTCAACACCATAAAATCCCTGCCAGCGTCGCTCCTGCGCCAGGCATTCAGTGGAGAGTTATAGCATGACAGTTTCCAAGGGAATCTTCCTTGTCACAGGCAATGTCGAGAAATGGATTTGTAGGTGAGTTGTGATATTATAATTTGGGAAGGGGTGATGAGATGAATAAAGAAATTCATACAAGATTAAGAAAGATAAGTAAGCGGTTAAAGAAGGAATATCATGCACAGAAAGTCATCTTATTTGGTTCTTATGCCACAGGTAAAGCAACAAAAGACAGCGACGTTGACCTGTTTATAATTGCGGCTACGAAAGAACGGTTTTTTGAAAGAATGGCCAGTGTTAAGCGTCTTATACGGGATTTGCGAAATGGTTTCCCTGTCTCTCCTATTGTCTTAACACCAATGGAGGTTGAAAAGAGGAAAAAAGTGGGAGACCAATTTATTCGGGAGATTTTAAAATCCGGGATCATTTTATGAAGAAAGACAAAGATATTGTGAACACTGAAGAGTGGAAAGAGATTGCAAGAAAAGATTGGAAACGAGTGAAAAGAAGTTTAAGAGCCGTTGATGCCGAGGCTGCCGGTTTTTTCTTACAGCAATCTTTAGAAAAGTATCTCAAGGCATTTATGATTAAACATGGATGGACCTTGCGTAAGATTCATGAGCTTGATGCCTTGTTAGACGATGCTGCCAAATCTAATCCTAACCTGGAGAATTTCCGGGATTTGTGCGAACGGGTGTCGGGGTATTATTTTGCAGATAGATATCCCCCTCTTGGCGTAATAGAGCTTACCTGTGAAGATATTAAAAAGGAATTAAAAGAAGTGAGAAAATTAATCAGGACAATGTTTACGGGTGAGAAATTAGATGCCCGAAAATAAGAATTCCCGCAAACTCATATCCCCACAATCCCTAAATTCCTGCATCAAATCCATCTGCGACATCATGCGGCGGTCAAACTGTGCCGGGGCGATGCAGTATGTACTGGAACTGACGTGGATACTATTCCTCCGCATACTTGACGAAACCGAGATCCGCGAGGCGGATGAGCACGAGGCACTCGGCATCGAGTTTACGCCGTCCTTATCTGCCCCCTTTCGCTGGCAGGATTGGGCTGCCCCGCTTGATGAGGAAATCACTGTTTCACAAAATGGCCACAGGCAGGGGTGGAAACGTAAGGAGCTGACGGACGGGCCAATGGGAGATTACTTCAGGTTTGCCAATCAGGATCTGATCCCTTACCTGAGAGGACTTGAGGATAAGCCGAATGCAACCCCGCGTCAGAAGGTTATCAGTGAGATCATGTCCGGCATTGAGCGGGTCCGGATTGATACGGAGAGGAATTTCCTTGATGTGATCGATAAGGTGCAGGAGATCAGCGTCTATACCGTAGATCCCATACACGTGTTTCCCCTTTCACAGGTGTATGAAGGGCTTCTTCTTAAAATGGGTGAAAAGAATAATGACGGAGGTCAGTTCTTTACACCCCGTGAGATCATCCGTGCCATGGTAAGGACCATCAATCCAGTGGTGGGCGAGACCGTCTATGATCCGGGTTGCGGCACCGGAGGATTTCTGGCCCAGAGTTATGAATACATGAAAGAGGCCCTTGGCGCAGAAACGACCGCTGATCAATTAGAGACCCTCAAACACAGGACATTTTATGGCCGTGAAAAGGAAAACCTCATCTATCCGATTGCCCTTGCCAACCTGATCCTTCATGGCATAGATCAGCCCAATATCTGGCATGGCAATACCCTGACGAATGAGAAGACCTATGACGGACTCTTCCTTGATGCCCCTCCTCAACATGATGTTGTGCTTATGAATCCCCCTTTTGGCGGCAAGGAGGGCAAGGCCGCTCAGACGAATTTTGCATACAAGACAGGCGCCACTCAGGTCCTCTTTTTACAGCATGTGATGGATTCCCTGAAGCCGGGTGGACGCTGCGGCATCGTGCTTGATGAAGGGGTATTGTTCAGGACGAATGAGACCGCCTTTGTCCAGACTAAAAGGAAACTTCTTGAGGAGTTTGACCTGTGGTGTATCATCAGCCTTCCGGCCGGGGTCTTCACCACTGCAGGCGCCGGCGTAAAGACAAATCTCCTTTTCTTCACCAAGGGGAAGCACACGGAAAAGATCTGGTATTATGACCTGTCAGATATCAAGGTCGGGAAGAAAACTCCTTTTACGATTGACAGGTTTGCTGAGTTCTTTAAGCTCTTACCAGTCAGGGGAGACAGCGAGCGAAGCTGGACTATTGATTTTACGGCAAGAAAGCAGAAGGCATTGGAGGAGGCCGGACCTTTCAAGACCACGGCGCGTGAGAAGGAACAGCAGGCAGCCCAATGGAAAGAACGCCTGGGTGAGCTGAAAAAGGATACACCATCTGACAAGGCAGCCATTATCGAAGTAGAGCAAAAGGTTACGGAACTTATTAAAGCAGCCCGTGAGCAGTCAGCTAAAGCAGAAGAGATCGAAGATGCTGTTTATGACATCAAGGCCGTGAATCCACATGCCAAAGGAGAAGAAGACACAAGAACTCCTGAAGAATTATTGGATCTGATAGAAGTTAAAAGTATGGAGATAGCAGAGGCATTATCTGCCTTGCGGAAAAGATAATGTCCAATACCACATGGGGCGGGAAGGCAAGGAAAGAATTAGGGCGAGAAAGAGATGAGCGTTATTGCAGGATGTTCTTTATTTAATGGTGTAATCCTTTTAGCTGATTGTCGGATTACTATTCAAAGAAGCGGCAAACCGGACATTCTATGTGATAATGTTCAAAAGTTATTTCCTTTAACTAAGACCACAGCACTTGGGTTTGTAGGTGACTTGAAGACGGCTTCAACGATGATCAGGGAACTTTTCAGACAGCAA
>JAHFEQ010000006.1:11238-41774 GCA_023248395.1 Nitrospirota bacterium | reverse complement strand
AAGATCGATGCCATTATGCCTAAGATCGATGAGATGATGAGCGGCGGCGGGATGATCACCCTGGAAAAGGCGACGGTGATCAAGTACAGCCACAGAAATGAGAAATAAGGGATGTTTAATGGTCCTCCTTATACACCCCCATCTTGCTGAACTTTTCATATCTCATGACGGCAAGTTTATCGCCAGGGATTGATTCTATCTCTTTCAATGCCTTTGAAATCGTCTCCTTCAGACTTTGTGCCGCTATCTTTGGATCTCTGTGGGCCCCGCCGACAGGTTCCTTTACGATAATGTCGATAACGCCAAGTTTTTTTAGATCCTGGGCAGTCATCTTTAAAGTATCCGCTGCCTCCGGGGCCCTCGTACCATCGCCCCAGAGTATCGCAGCGCATCCCTCAGGAGAGATGACAGAGTATATGGAATGTTCTAACATGATAATCCGGTCTCCGACACCGAGAGCCAGCGCGCCGCCGCTCCCGCCCTCTCCTATCACCGATACGATAATCGGGACCTCTAATCTGCACATCTCGAAGAGGTTTCTGGCTATCGCCCCGGCCTGTCCCCTCTCTTCAGCCCCGATACCAGGATAGGCCCCTGGGGTATCGATAAATGTGAGGATGGGTCTTTTAAACTTTGTCCCCAATTGCATCAGGCGAAGGGCCTTTCTATACCCCTCCGGGTTCGGCATACCGAAGTTCCTGTAGATCTTACCCTTCGTTCCTCTCCCCTTCTGGTGTCCTATCACGACGACTGACCGGTCTCCGAATTTTCCTATTCCTCCGACGATGGAAGGGTCATCGGCAAAGTGTCTGTCCCCATGAAGCTCTACAAAGTCCTCAATGAGGATATCGATATAATCCAGGGTGGTTGGTCTGCTGGCGTGTCTTGCCACCTGGGTCTTCTGCCAGGGGGTAAGTTTTAAATAGATGCGTTCGAGAAGGTATTGTGAACGTTTTGTCAGCTTTTCAATTTCGGCATGGATGCGCGGGTCTTCTATCTGGACATAGCTGCGTAATTTCTCTATCCGCTCTTCGATCTCTATTAATGGCTTCTCAAACTCAAGTAATTCTTTAGGCATTTCTTGTAACTTTAGTTAAAAACTACAGTATTCTTGCCAAATCGATTCTCTATCGTCATCATCAATGCGTCTGATGGATTTATCCTGAGGTCTCTGTCCAACGCCACGACATATTCCTTCTGATTCGTAATCAGGTGCAGGACTACAGGACACTTACCGCGGTGTTCCCTCAGTATTCCCTTCAGCACCGTTAAATCATCTGCGGTCAGACCTAAAGAGTGAAGTCTTATACCCATCTTTGTATAGAGGTTTTCCGGGGCTGTCAGAAGGTCCTGAATTTTGCCTCCCTTGATCTTATAGCCAGCATCATTCTTGTTGATGGTACCCGTGACGATCACAAGCCGGTCTTCTGCAAGCAATTCAGAGGAGGACCTGTAGAGATCAGGGAATACAATGGCCTCGACGCTTCCGTCCAGATCTTCCACCCGTATGTAGGCCATCTTGTCCCCCTTCTTTGTGGTTGTAGGCCGGACTTCGGTAATGATACCACAGATCGTCACCTCTTTTCCATCTTCTGAATCTGCCAGGATTTTTGTTGTCATGGAGGTATGTCTCTTTATCTTTGACTCATATCTCGCAAGGGGATGCCCTGTGATATAGAAGCCGATGGTTTCCTTCTCATTCTTCAGCAGGACATGCTCGTCCCACTCCGCTATTGCTGGCAGAGATTCTAAAGAGAAACCTTCTCCTGCGGCCCCTAGGGCATCAAAGATACTGACCTGTTTCTTTGTTTTCTGATACGAAGACCCTATGGACATCGCCTTATCCAGGACCTCCATCAGCTGGGAGCGCCGTGCGCCGGGGGTATCAAAGGCGCCACTCTTGATGAGAGACTCTATCATCCTTTTATTTACCCTTCGCAGGTCTACACGTTTGCAGAAATCAAAGATAGATGGGAACTTGCCGCCGTCCTCTCTCGTGGCGATCATAGATTCGATCGCAGATTCACCTACATTTTTGATGGCAACGAGTCCAAACCGTATAGACTTGCCGGACACTGTAAAATCTTTATTACTTTCGTTGATGTCCGGCGGCAGGATATCGATGCCCATCTCCTTACATTCCCGTATTGCCGCTGTGATCTTGTCCATCTTCCCCATCTCACAGGTGAGCATGGCGGCCATGTATTCAACGGGGTAGTGGGCCTTCAGATAAGCGGTCTGGTAACTGATAAGGGCATAGGTAGCGCTGTGGGATTTGTTAAACCCATATCCTGCAAAGTATTCTATAAGGTCAAAGAGTTTTTCGGCCTTTTTCACATTTATTCCATGGCGTTTTGCCCCGTCTATAAACTTTTGCTTTAACTTTGCCATGGTCTCAGGGTCCTTTTTCCCCATGGCCCGCCGCAATATATCTGCCTCTCCCATACTAAACCCGGCAAGGACATTGGCGATCTTCATCACCTGTTCCTGATAGACGATGACCCCGTGCGTTTCCTTCAAGATATCCTCTAACTCCGGTGTCTCATATTTGACAGGCACAACCCCCCTGCGACGTTTTACGTAATCATCGACCATTCCGCTTCCTAAGGGACCCGGCCTGTAGAGGGCGAGTATAGCTATAAGGTCCTCAAACTGGTCAGGCTTTATCTTCACAAGGATCTCCCGCATCCCCATACTTTCCAACTGGAATATTCCGGCTGTATTCCCGGATGAAAGCAGCTCATAGGTTGCAGGATCATCGAGGGGGATCAATGCGATATCAAAGAGGGTTGAGCTTGAACTATTGATCAATCTTACTGTATGATCAATAACCGTCAGTGTCTTCAGTCCGAGAAAGTCAAACTTGACAAGGCCGATCTTCTCAATATCTTCCATCGCAAACTGTGTCACTACTTCGTCCTTGGATCCACGGCAGAGAGGCACATGCTCTGTGAGAGGATCCTTTGATATGACAATGCCGGCTGCGTGGGTAGAGGCATGCCTTGTAAGACCCTCAAGGGAGAGGGCATATTCCAGCAGTTCCCTGATACGAACATCTGTCTTAATCAACTCCTTTAACTTTGGTTCAGAACTGATGGCATCTTCTAATGTTACATTTGGACCTTCAGGCACTAACTTTGCTACCTTGTCCACTTCTGAATAAGGGATCTCCAGGCTGCGCCCCACATCCCTGATGACTCCCCGGGCGGCCATTGTGCCAAAGGTGATAATCTGCGCGACATGGTCACTGCCATATTTTTCTGTAACGTACTGGATGACGCGGTCCCTCTTATCCATGCAGAAGTCTATATCAATATCCGGCATACTGATCCTCTCAGGATTGAGAAAGCGCTCAAACAAGAGATCGTATTTAAGCGGATTCAGATCAGTGATCTTCAGACAATACGCAACGAGGCTCCCTGCGGCAGAACCCCTTCCTGGCCCCACTGGTATTGCACTGGCCTTTGCATAGTTAATGAAATCCCACACAATGAGGAAGTACCCTGCATAGCCCATGGAGTTTATGACGCGCAGCTCTTCTTTAAGACGAACCTCATATTCGGGATGAGGGTTTATGTCTTTAATTCCGCATTCTTTACTGAGTCTTTCTTCCATCCCCTTTACTGCAAGCTCCTCAAGAAATCCTTCCTTCGTGTAACCTTCAGGCACATCATATTCAGGGAGATAGAATCTGCCGAGTTCAAGCTTTACATTACACCTCATCGCAATCTCTCTGGTATTTAACACGGCTTCGGGTATGTGGGCAAATGCCTGATGCATCTCCTCGGGAGATTTCATGTAGAATTCGTCAGTAGAGAATTTTAGTCTCTTGGTATCATTAATATTCGAACCGGTCTGAATACATAAGAGTATCTCATGGGCCCTGGCGTCTTCCCGCTTTAAGTAGTGGCAATCGCCTGTAGCAACAACCTGTATGTCAAGCCTCCTGGCCAGCGCGATCAGCCCTGTGTTGATCTTATCCTGATCCGCAATCCTGTTATCCTGTATCTCAAAGTAGAAGTTCTCTTTGCCAAAAATGTCTATATATTCCCCTGCGGCCCTGAGGGACTCATCCTCTCTTCCTTCTAATAGCCGGTAGGGAATCTCACCCTTAAGACATGAGCTAAGGGCGATTAACCCTTCACTATGTTGGGCCAGAAGTTCCTTGTCTATCCGTGGTCTGTAGTAGAACCCGTCTAAATGACCCGCGCTGACGAGCTTAATCAGATTCTTATAGCCGACATTGTTTGAGGCAAGTAACACGAGATGAAATGATGCATTGCGAATGCCATGGGACTCCTTCTTGTCAAGGCGGCTCTTTGGTGCGATATAGGTCTCACAGCCGATTATGGGTTTTATCCCCTTTTTCATCGCAGCCTGATAGAACTCGATCACACCAAACATATTTCCGTGATCCGTGATAGCCAGGGCCGGCATCTTGTATTTCTCTGCGGCATCGACAATAGCCCCGATCGTATTGGCGCCGTCAAGGAGGCTATATTTGGTATGTAAGTGGAGGTGGACAAAATCTGAGTGATGCATCGTATCCCTCGTTTTACGGCCTGTTTCCTATATAGTGTGGTGGAATGGCGAGGTAGTGGTACTTATCACCAATGTATAGTGCCTAATATGAAGGATATTGTATATTCTCTGTGGAAAGATGTCAATTGTAATCTAAAAATCCTATTTCTTAAGGAGGTCCCAACCATGCCACCAGTTCACAAACACCTGAAGCTGATTGTTGCTCTTATGCAGTTCATTAAAGCTCTCCCAAAAGTATTGAACTCCAATGTTGAAAGGACCTTTTTTGATTTCCATACCCAAGGCCGGGCCATAGGCGTTATAATAATCGTTATTATCTGTTCGAAATCTATAATTGAGTGATCCAAAAGTGTTTAATGTATAGCTGTTAATATTCACCCAATCTATTCCCTGTTTAATATAACCCTGAGCTGAGGGACCACTTAATGAGTCACCAGACTCGTATGTAAGTTGTCCCCATGTAGAACCCGAAAGTCCTTCAATGCCCATTGAGACGTCGGGTACTGATGTCCCTATAAAGAAGACTATGAAAAACCATATACTTTTCTTTTTCATAAATTAAACCCTCCTTTTATTTTATATAATTCCAGAGATTTTTTTAACCCCCCTATCCTTTGAGGAGTTCAAGAAGATCTGGCTTATGCTCCATGAAATGGACACCTGTCAGGGTGTCTCCCTTAGTCTTTTTAATCCATGCGATCCGCCCTTCTATAGAAAGAGGTTTATTCTTTGAATAATAGATTTTCAGAATGATATCATTTCCCAGGGGTAGAACTCCGCAGATTTTCGCCCTAACACCTGTATAGCTAATGTCTTCAATAACCCCTTTATTTACTGTCCCATTTCTTATAATCTCACAAGGTATTTCCCTCTTTATCCTGGGATAAAACCTGTGAAACACCTTTTCCTGGAGAAATAGCCTTACTGGAGAAATAACCATGGCAAGAAAAGACAGACAGACACCTGCAGAGGCATCGGGTGGAGAATACCAGGTATATTGAGGAGAGAACATCATTCGTATGATAGCCTGACGATCCTCCTCGGATACCTTCATAAAATATATGCCGACAGTAACCATTTCCCCCTGGCTTATGATATCATTCCGCATCACCATTCCGGTGAGAGAAACCCGCTCCCCATTATCTCCGTAAAGATGTATTTTTACAAAGAGGGGGATTGTGATTTGAGGCCCGGAGAGCATTAGGGATATCCCGCTATCACTGATATCAGAGGTTATAAAAGGGATCTTTGTATTATCAAATAGAATTTCTCCTGGAATCATCCTCTTCAACCTCGGAGAGGTCCTGACCTCCCTTCTCTCGCTGGCCGTTGAGATGGCAGCAACAAGAAGGAGACTATTGTAGATTCCCCAGAAGATACTTATTCTGAACGCATCAGCATGGATCTGACTGTCAGAGAAAAGATGGTGGAATCCTATACTGATCCCGGCAAGAAGAAGGCATAAGAGTATTAGATGGGGGATCACAAGGTGAAGGTTAAATTTCGACACAGCCTGGCGCAGGCCCTTAGGGGTCACATGGAATTTTTTGTTCCCCGGGTTTAAAAAGGTGGCCATGGCTGTTGCCGTAATAGAAAATGACATTGCTGTTTCATAGACATCGGACCAGAAAGGGTTTCTCAGCCTCTTACTGACCCTGTGAAATGCAATGAGAGAGGTAACATAATAAGGCAGAAAGTGGCTGAGGAGTGCAGCAAAGCTGGTACGGAGCGGCGCATATCCGAATAACAAAAAGGAGAGGGGGGCAGAGAGATAAATTAACCTTGGAATCCCGTGAAGGAAATAATAGACAGCACCAAAATATTGTATACGTTGCCAGAAGGTCAGACCCCGTTTAATCAGGGGATTGTCGAGTAGAAAGACCTGCAGGCCTCCCCGGGTCCATCTCTTCCGCTGTTTGAGATATCCTTCAAAACTCTCTGGGGCCAAACCTGATGCTAATATCCGGGGAACATATACAGATTTATAACCCCGCGCATGGAGGACCATGCTGGTATGTAAATCTTCTGTAATGGTAAGGGTCTGAATCCCGCCGATCTCCTCCAGCGCCTTTCTTCTGAATAACCCGCTGCTTCCTGCAAAAAAACTGGAATTATAGTAATCCCTTCCAGGTTCGATTACCCGGAAAAAGAGGTCCTGTTCATTTGAGAGTTCTTTTTCGAGGCGCAGGTTTCTCTGGAATGAGTCAGGATTATAAAAATAGTGCGGTGTCTGGACAATGGCAACATCAGGGTCTTTAAAGTAACCTGCCGTTTCAGTAAGAAAGGTTCTTACAGGGATATGATCGCAATCAAAGATAGCAATGATCTCGCCTGTTGAATGAGCCAAACCGTAATTGATGTTTCCAGCCTTTGCAAATTCATGAGTTGGGCGACTAAGATAGATACAATTCAGACGCTCTGCCAGGTCTTTTACCTCTTTGCGATTTCCATCGTCGAGGATATAGACCTTTTTCTTGTCCTCCGGGTACTCCATCGCCTGACAACACACAATGGTTCGGTAGAGTACCTCTGTCGATTCATTAAAGATGGTGACAATCACATCAACCGTAGGGTAGGATTCCAGGGTTGGAGGGATACGGGATGGACCTTTCCTTACCTGAAGAAAGAAGAAGATGAAGGCCAGAAACCCGTATATTTCGGCAATGTAAACGGTGATGCTTATCCATCTTGCCAGGTTATCTTCGGTATTGAAAGTGGCAGTTATACGCCAGTAGAGGTACCATACCCCAATAATGAATGCCAGTAGTGCTGCGATCCACCAAAATCTTTCGGCATCTTTTTTTTCTTTTGCAATAGGGATTTCCACACCAGAACTCTCGGTATATTTCTTGAAAGGAATAAGCATCATTGATTAATAATCTCAAGAAGAAAGTATAATATTTTAGATGAATTGTTAACAGAAAGATAGGAAAACCTTAACTAAGGGATTGTAATAGCCTTTTCCCATGCTGAAATCGTTGTGCTATAATGAACTACTCAGGAGGGCCTCATGGGGTTATGGAACTTTTATTTCTTAGCGAAGCTCTATCTATATTTTAAAGGATTTATCCGCTTAGGCTTCTTTTGGAACTTCCTTTTTATGCTGTTTCTAATCATCCCCGTGCCGAAACAACACAAATTTTATAGATTGCTGACCGTTGTCAAATATTCCCTGAGTGTGGTCTTTAGCCTGCTGCTTTTATGGCGTGATTCATGGTTTCCTCCTCTATTGGACTCTATTGGCTCACTAAATCAGCAAGGATGGCCCTCAAAAGAATATATCTATCGCTTTCTCGCGGGATCCTTTAATCCATGGGAATTGATCGTCGTAGTTATTATTTTGATTTTTTGTATCGTAGCAACGAGGTATATAAGGCTTACCCCGGTAGTCCTATTTCTGCTTCTGATAATCCCGCTTAGCGAGTTTGGACAACCTAAGGACGAAACAGAGAAGTATTCAGATACGTTCTATAAGTCAGAGTCGGGAAGGGTAATCCATTTTGAAAAAGCGAAAAAGGATGATTCTGATTTCGATATCATTATCCTGCACGTCTGTTCCCTCTCATGGGATGATCTCAAAGGAGTGGGGATAGGGAAAGATGCCCCCTTTTTTAAACAATTTAATTATTTATTGACTGATTTTAATTCTGTAACTGCCCATAGTAATCCATCCGCTATCCGGCTTCTGCGTGCTAGTTGCGGCCAAACAGGCCATGGCGCCCTCTACAAGGAGGCCCTTGGGGAGTGCTATCTGTTTGAAGCCCTTCGTCTGCAGGGATATGAGACATATTTTACCTTAAATCATGATGGCACCTACGGTCATTTTGCAGAAGAGATCAGACTCCTGGGACATCTCGGCGAACCCCTCAAACCAACAGACATCCCAATTCAGGCGTACAATTTTGATGGGTCTGCCATCTTTGATGATTACCGTGCACTCGAGAGGTGGTGGATGATCCGGCAGGAATCAAATGCGAATCGGGCAGCGGTCTACTATAATACCATCAGTCTGCATGAGGGCGCCCATTGGGCTGGAGATAAAGATTGGTGGAAAAAATATCAGCGGTTGGAAAATTATAACGGGTTTGTTCAAAAGCTTTTTGGAGACACAACGAAATTTTTTGATCTGATAGCATCTTCCGGTCGAAATGCTGTGGTCATTTTTGTCCCCGAACACGGCATGGCGTTGCGAAGCAATATCCTTCAACCGGCCGGTCTGCGGGAAATCCCGCTCCCCCAGATAACGAGGGTTCCTGTGGGAATTAAGTTTATTGGAAAAGGATACAATAGTTTCCAACCTCACCCGGTAGTCATTTCCAAACCCACAAGCTATCTCTCTATTTCATACTTACTCGCGTCTTTAATAAGAGAAAACCCATTTGGGCCTAATAGTCCTCTATCCAGTAAGACAATCGAAGATATTCCCACAACTGATTTTGTCTCGGAGAACGAGGCAGCCCGGATTCTAAAGAAGGGTGAAGGCTACTTTTTATACGACAAGCAGAAACAATGGATAAGGCTTTCTGAAAGTTCGTTACAATAGAGCCGTCAAAGCAAGAAAAAGCCTACAAACCGCTGCCCTCATCTATCAGGGACGGCGGTTTGCAGGCAACGGCGAATATCCTACTTTTTCTTCGCCTTAGGCTGAGCCGCCGGTTTCTGAGCCGCTGGCTTCTTAGTAGCAGCGGCAGATAGCTTGGCCTTAAGGTCTTCGTTTTCTTTCTTAAGTGTGGTGAGCTCACTCTCCAACTGTGAGGACTTCTGAGACAGAGATTCATTCTCTGCCTTTAGTTTGTTTACCTGATCAGAGAGTGTCGCCTTTTCCTGGTTTGCCTTATCTAATTCCTGAACGATCTTCTCATGCTCTGATTTCGGCACCCCACACCCCATCGTTGACATGGTCAGGATACCTGTCATCACTATTGCAAGAAATATCTTGGATCGCATAACATCCCTTTCTATATCCATGTCCACCTATTTCTTCTCTTCTACTACTTTGATAGACTTTGCATGCCCCTTTTCTTCATCGACCTCAACCTGGGCCCCTGCTTTAACATCGCCTGTCTTCTGGGTAGTAGCGTCGAAATGGATCTTATGCTCTTTGCCCTTGACGTCTTTCACATGGTAGAGAGACTTCTTGTCATCGATCTTCTCCAGCTTACCGCTAATCATCCCTGCCCAGCTCAGGCTGACAAAAGAGAGAACAGCGATTGCCATGATTATGCTTGATAATATCCGCTTCATTATTAGTCACCTCCTTTCTATTTGTGGATTCTTTGAAGACTGTTGTACATTCGTACGGTCTTCACCATCTTCAGAAGAAAAGGATATACCAGTAAGATTAGAAGGGTATTAAAGGAGTATTATATTTTTTTAATCTTTCGCAGGGAGATACACCGTAAACCGGCTCCCTTTGCCGACGGTGCTCTCTACTGTAATTCTGCCCTGATGGGATTCCACGATCCACTTACATAGACTTAATCCCAGACCATGCCCCTGGCTGGATCGGGACTTATCCACCTGGTAGAACCGATCAAAGATATAAGGGATCTCATCCTCAGGAATTCCGCATCCCGTGTCGGCAACAGAGATTAAAATCTGTTCTTCTTCCCTACTGAGAGAGAGTATGATCTCGCCAAATTTGGGGGTATAGGTCAGGGCATTCTGAAGGAGATTGAGTAAAAGCTCGCGGAGCAGGATCTCATCTCCTTTAATGAGGGCAGGTCCATCTGTATCCAAAGTAAGGTGAATATTTTTCTCTTGAGTATGGATCTGAAATTGCTCATAGACACCACTTAACAGACTGTTGCCATCAACCTCTACACGGTTGAGTTCAATCTCTCCACGATCTGCCTTCGAGAGAAAAAGGAGTCTTTCCACGATCTTCTCCATTCGAAGGATCTCCTCAAGATTACTCTCGAGGATCTTTCGATACTCCTCTTCTGATCGAAATTTTTTGAGGCTCAGCTCCGTTTGACCTCTGAGGATCGACAGCGGGATCCTGAGTTCATGGGAGGCATTTTCGCTAAAATTTTGAATCTGCTGGAAAGATGCCTCAAGCCTTTCGGTCATCTGGTTAAATGCCCTTGTCAGATCTCTGATCTCAGAGCTCGTCTCTGAGATCTCTATCCTGTGCTGGAAGTTTCCAGAGCTGATGCGATGAGATGCCTTTATGACCGCATCAAGCGGCCTTAGGGCCCGTCTCGTAAGGAACCATCCTCCGCCGCCTATAAGGATAGTGGTCGTTGGGATGAGGAAGAGATTTACAAGCAGGAGATTTTCAAGGGTGTTATCGATATCGTGCATAGAGCTTCCAGCCTGGATGAGATAGACGAGATTGTTCCGATTGAATACCGGTTTGGTCAATATACGCATCGAGGCATCGCCATCGAGTGCGGGGAGCGTCGTGAGACTGATCTTTCTGCGGAGCGCCTTATTCCACATCTCTTCTGTAATGGGTAGTCTTTCTGCCTCGGATAGGGATGAGATGAAGATGATGGATCGTGAAGAGTCATATACCTCAATGAGTATCCCTTTTAGCTCAATATCTGGATAATCCCTGACCATCCTTGAGACGGCTATCTGTACATCGTCTTTTTTAGGGGGCTTCCGTGGGATTGAAGTATCCAGGATGTCAGCAACGACCTTTAGGGAGTAATCTTTCTGGCTTTGTAATACCTGTTTATATCCGGCATAGCGTATTCCAGCCAACAGGGTCAGGACCACTGCCACCAGGATACTAAACCATATGGCCAGTTTGGTCCGGATGGTCATTGTATTCTCCCCGCAACATATAGCCAACCCCCCGGATTGTCTGGATCATCCGGTGCGGTTCTCCCTTATCGATCTTGTTGCGCAGATAGGTGATATAGACATCGATCACATTTGTCTCCGTATCAAAATCAGCATTCCAGACATGTTCAGAGATCATGCTACGGGTGAGTACCCGGTCGGAATTACGCATGAGATACTCTAACAGGGCATATTCTTTATTCGTCAGCTCGATCTTTTTCAGACCACGGAAGGCCTCCCGTTTCACGGGGTTTAATGTCAAATCTGCCACCTTGAGGATTCCAGCCTGCCCTGGAGACCCACGACGCAGCAGGGCGCGCACTCTGGCAATAAACTCCTCAATAGAGAATGGCTTTGTCAGGTAATCGTCTCCCCCCAGATCGAAGGCCTTGACCTTATCCCGAATTGCGTCCCGTGCCGTGAGTACAAGAATGGGCATCTTAACCCCCTTCTTCCGGAGCTCCCGGATTATGTTCAGCCCCCCCATTTTGGGTAGCATGAGATCCAGTATCACCAGGTCATACTCATAGGTCTCAGCAAAGATTAATCCATCCTCGCCGTTAAATGACTGATCTACGGCATATCGCTCCTCTTCCAGTGCCTGGCGCAGGAAATTGGAGACCTTTCTCTCATCTTCTACGATTAATATTCTCATAATTACAGGTTAAAAACGATAATCTTTAGATCGGTCATCTCTTCTATTGCGTACCTGGGGCCTTCCCGGCCGATACCGCTTGCCTTGACCCCGCCGTAAGGCATCGGATCGACCCTGAACATAGAGGTATCATTTACCATAACCCCGCCAACCTGGGCCTCCCTTGCTACTTTAAAGGCAATCCCGATATCTGAAGTAAATATGCCGGCCTGGAGTCCGTACTCAGAGTCATTGACCATGCCGATGGCCTCTTCCATCGTGCTATATTCCTGGATCGTCACGACAGGGGCAAAGACCTCATGGCATACGACCTTCATCCTGCTCTCTACATGGGTTAATACCGTGGGCTGTACCATGCTTCCTATTCGCCGTCCACCCGTCAGGGGTTTTGCCCCCTTTGATACCGCCTCTTTTATCCACTCCTCAGCCCGTATCGCGGCATCCTCTGTGATCATGGGTCCTACATCAGTATCCTCATCCAGAGGATTCCCTGATTTGAGTTTCTCAACAGAAGGGATAAACATATCGAGGAATTTTGTCCGGATATCCCTGTGCAGCAATATTCGCTGCAGGGATATGCAAACCTGTCCTGCATAGGAAAATCCGGCGCGCACGCATGCCTGAGAGGCCCTTTGGATATCCGCATCGTTGTGTATGATGGTTGCTGAGTTTGAGCCGAGTTCCAGGATGGCTCGTCTGAGGCCGATAGCCTCGCGAAGACGTTTCCCCACCGGGGGGCTTCCGGTAAATGTATAAAGGGCAAATCTCGGGTCAGCAAGCAGCCACTCCCCCACAGTACCGCCGGCCCCAAATACAATATTGAGATAGCCGGGGGGAAGTCCGGCCTTCGTCATGATCTCCCCGAGACGGATGGCAGAAAAGGGGGTAAGATTTGAGGGTTTTAGTACGACGGCGTTCCCGGCAGCGATCGCAGGCCCTATCTTATGTGCAACAAGGTTGAGAGGGAAGTTAAAGGGGGATATGGCGCATATCAGTCCCACTGGGACCCTGATAGTAAAGGCGGCCCTGTTCTCTGAACCCTTTGCTGCCTCAACAGGCACCCCCTCCCCATGGATCCTCTTGGCCTCTTCAGCAGAGGTAAGGAACGTCTGTACTGCCCTGATTACCTCGATCCTCGCATCTCTGACCGGTTTGCCTGCCTCTTCTGATAGTATGTGTGCGATCTCTTCCTTCTGTGCCTCTAACAGACGTGAGGTATTTGAAAGTATCTCGTATCTTTCGTATGGAGACAGCCTCCTTTGACGAAAGGCGGTCTCAGCGGCTGTGATTGCATCATCGACATCCTTCCTTCCTGCCTCTGGTATGAATCCTATGGATCTGCCGTCGTAAGGTGCCCTGACCTTTATGACAGCAGCATCTGTCCTGCCAGCAATGACACCTCTCCATTGGCCATTGATGAGCATCTTTCCCTGCTCAGACATTTTGGTATCACCTCGCCTGCTTCTTTAATTTTTATGCTGAGCCCTGAGCGGCCGCCTCTATATAACTGAGCAGTTTTGAATGTCTCAGGTTATCCAGAGTGGTAAATGCGATACCTACGACAAAGCTGTCATGAAGCACCTTAACCCACACTACCTTCCCGGGGATGATCTCGGAGACCTCTTCGCTGCCATTGGTCTGAAGAAAGGTGATCTTTACATCCAGATTTTGTCCCACATTCATTTTCTGTGGAGAGTAGATACCGACCCCACCCTTGCTGATGCTGCTGATAAAGGACTCCATGGGTTCCTCTGATTCCGGAAAATAGAGCTCGGCGATGGAGGCAATACCATAACGGGGATTCTTGCGTTTTTCTTCCATAACTATAAACTACTCTTTTGTGTTATTGTAGTCAAGAGAGGGATTTCAAATCGCATTTAATAGTTGACGTTCGGCACAGGAGAGGAATAAAATATTGTTGCCATTTTAAGGATGGTATTTAACAGGTTCATAAAAAGGGAGGTAGAAAGATGCCAGTAGTCCTATATGCCTGGGGACAGATTAATAAAGATTGATTACAGAGATGTCGTAAAAGATTCCGGTGATTAATCTCTGTAATCTTCTTAAAAAATCTCTGGAATCATATAAACAGGAAGGGGGGTGGGTTGCATGTGTCAGTCATGTGGTTGTTCACCTTGCAAGGTCTGCGGGAAGGAGATCAAGAATGGCGCCTGCGCGGGATGCGGCAAGAAGGCAGCGCAGTGCACATGTAAGTAGGGAATCCTAATGGATGTATGAACTGATAGGGTTGGTTGTCTGCAGAAGCCAGCCCTATTTTTTTACTGTAGCAGGGATAACTGTATCTGATTGGAATGATGATGAGGGACGTTGTTATTATTGGGGCCGGTGCGTCAGGACTGTTGTGCGCTATTGAGGCAGGAAAGAGGAGGCGTGCCGTCATGGTTCTTGACCATGCAAAGGGTATCGGGAATAAGATCCGCATCTCCGGAGGCACCCACTGCAATTTTACGAACTGGAACACGCATTATGGAAATTATATCTCGAATAACCCGGACTTTTGCAAATCAGCCCTTGCCCGTTTTACTCCTTATGATTTTATAGCCATGATGAAGGAACATGGCATCCCGTATGATGAAAAAGAGGAGGGCCAGCTATTCTGCAAAGGGAGTTCCAGGGAGATCATAAAGATGCTTCAGGAGGAATGCCATGAAGCAGGGGTGGAGCTACATCTGAACTGTCAAATTACTGGGATAAAGGCAGAGGGTGAGATGAGGGAGGGTCGTTTTACTTTAGCGACAAACCATGGAGCGTTAGAATCAGAGTCATTAGTTATCGCAACAGGCGGATTGTCTTATCCAGACCTGGGGGCAACAGATATGGGATACAGGATAGCAAGGCAGTTTGGGCTTAAGGTCACGCCATTACGACCTGCCCTTGTCCCATTCATACTGACGGCAAATGACCTGCAGAACTTCCGGGAACTGAGCGGTATCTCCATAGATGCAGAGGTCAGTTGTAACAGCAGGCACTTCCGGGGGGCAATCCTGTTCACGGATCGCGGAATCAGCGGTCCTGCCATCCTTCAGATCTCTTCTTACTGGGACAGGGATGACAGCATTACTATCAATCTATTGCCGGAGATGGATGTCTATGAACGATTGATGGCAAGACGGCGGGGGAGGGTGGAGATGAAAAACCTCCTCTCTGCCTGTTTTCCCAAGCGCTTTGCTGATAAATGGTGTGAGAAATATCTCCAATCAAAGCCAATCAATCAGTATACAGATAAGGAACTTAAGGCCATTGCCCACCAGATCCACCACTGGACGATAAGACCGGCCGGGACCGGGGGGTACAAAAAGGCCGAGGTTACACTCGGCGGGGTGGATACGGATGAATTGTCCTCCAAAACCATGGAGTCCAAAAGGGTTCCGGGCCTCTACTTCATCGGTGAGGTCGTTGATGTGACGGGCCAATTGGGGGGATACAATCTGCATTGGGCCTGGGCATCGGGTTATGTGGCAGGGCAGTATGTATAATCTTCAAAAAGGGAAAACCATCACGTGTCTCAAGCGGCTATTCGAATGATCCCATTATGTCTAACTATAGGAAATATGGTTTTGTGGCGGTAATC
Organism: Nitrospirota bacterium; assembly: GCA_023248395.1. Classification (GTDB taxonomy): domain Bacteria; phylum Nitrospirota; class 9FT-COMBO-42-15; order HDB-SIOI813; family HDB-SIOI813; genus JAHFEQ01. The sequence continues at coordinate 26,193 of JAHFEQ010000006.1, read as the reverse complement.
CCTTAAGCCCTATAAATTGACAAAATTGAGCAAAACGGTTCACCGGATACTGGCGGAACGGAGTGAAATGAATGATTAATATCAGTGCTGATGCTGCTCATGGCTTTGCCCCTGCGCGTGGTCATGTTCCATTGCCTGGGCGCCTCCATCATCGTTTATCTCTACCTGGGTCGCCGTCCAGATGCCATCGGGTCTTACAAGCCTTGCTACATGCACATTCAGGTCTTTACCGTCTTTAGATTGCACATGCACAACGGCATGGGCATCATCCTTTTTAACCAGACTGCAATCTTCAATCCTGACATTGACCCCCTGGTTTATCATATTCGCATGGGCTACATCAATGGGATTAAGCCGCCATGGCTGCCAGCCATCGTCTACAGCCTTCTGAAGCCTTCTCTCTTCCTCCATGCTTGGATTGAGCGTGACCATCCGGGTTTCAACCTTCTCTGAGTCATTTTTGTCTGCGGCACTATTTTTATTGCTCCCGCTGACAACTTTGCATCCGGCTGCGAAGAAAATCATAACCAAAATTGCACAGGTTAAGTTTTTCATAAAGACCCCTCCAAAAGCTAATACGAAAATTATATCAGGAAAGGTGAGAAAAGTCACTCAGAAAATAACAAAGGGCGTGCATCGGCCTGCACGCGCCTGGATTTTTTTGGTAGCGGGGGCCGGATTTGAACCGACGACCTTCGGGTTATGAGCCCGACGAGCTACCAGACTGCTCCACCCCGCAGTATAAACTCCACCTTTTTTTGAAAGGTGTCTCATTATATAGGTTAGGAAAGACCAAAGTCAAGCTCGAATTATCCTGGCCACTATAGGATAAACGCCGATTATCACCCTCTGTTCGTCGACAATCCGATGTTCATGTGTTCATGCTTCATCCTCCTCCTCATTTATGCTATGATGGATTATATTAGAACCGAACATTGCACAGTGATTGTTCCGGGACATCTCAGCTATTTCATGATCACAGTATTCTCCGTACTCATCCTTTTCGTGGCAGGTTTTCCGGATGCAAGCGCTCAAACATTGGGGCAGCCGGTAACAAATCCGGCTACTACAGATAGGCCCTTACCTCAACCCGAGGCACAGACCGAAGCACCGGAAGAACCTCAGCCGAAAATAGATTTGTGCACAACCACCGAGGCTGCCGGAGAGACATGGCTGGATCAGACGCATACTTTTATGGCTAAAAACCTCTGTGAACAGGCGGTGTGGTTTGATAACTTCTTTGGTAAGTACCGTGTTCTGGAAGACGTCCGGCCCGACTTTTTCGTCAGCTTAAGAAATTCTGCCCGGTGGATCGAAGGGCAGAATTTCGATTATATCCCCGATTTCAGTCTCCGGTTGCGCCTACCCCAATTGGAGAAATTGCTGAAAAAAGCGAGTGTTTTTATCGTTTCGGGATCTGATGCTGACAAATTTACTACCCAGCCCGGTCAGCCCGTCAATCCGGGAGTCGACCCGGCATCAGGAATCAGAGAACCCACTGTCGGGATACGGATAGATTTTTTTAACTGGCTCCGTTCCCTTGTCAGTATGGATGCCGGCATCAAAATCCATGTCCCCCTCAATCCCTTTATCAGGATGCGGTACCAGTACACGAAGCCCTTTGGCGAAGTTTACCTCACACGCTTTACCGAAACCGCTCTCTGGAGTTATATTGAACAGTTCACTGAAACATCGCAGCTCGATCTTGAACGAAAAATCACCACGTTCACACTCCTCCGGTGGAGCAATTACGCAACCTATACCGAGGGCACGTCCGGCATAACCTGGAATACCGGGATCAGTCTTATCACTCAATTGACACCCAAGAGCGCAATTTCTTATGATACCAGTATGTGGGGAGTGAATCATCCTGAGTGGACCATTCAAAATTTCCGGGTTGGATCACGATACCGGCGGAATTTTTACCGGCCCTGGCTCTTTTTTGAGTTTGAGCCTGAAGTGACCTGGCCGAAAGATGCGAGTGGCCGCAGGAATTCCGCCTATGCCGCTATGGCTACCCTTGAAATTCAATTCGGCAGGTAACCGCATTAAAGATCCCTGGCGCTGCCTTCGACTACTTGATGCGGTCCGGTTCATGACAAAGGGCACAGAATCCGTTTAGACCTTGTTTATATTTATTAAAGTCAACAGACTTTTTTCCCCTGAGCTCTCCCTGCACACCTTTGGTTGTTTCCTCTGCTTCCTTTAGCCTACAGACAAATGTGTCCCTGTCCATAATGATTCCTGAAGGTCCGTATCTTTCGTCTCGGTCATCATCTTCTTCGCGAGGTCAAAATGTTCTAATATGTTGTCAATAAGAATTTTGCCTGTGTCATCCTAAAATGTTGACGTTTTATAATACGTTGTGCTAATATCGTAGACGTTTTAAACGATCTTACACAGGGAAATAATGAAGATTACAGGCGCAGAGATACTGATAGAATCATTAAAGAAAGAGGGGGTGGATACCGTCTTCGGCATCCCCGGCGGGGTCGTATTACAGATATTCGATGCCCTGTATAATGAAAAGGATCTCCGGTTTATACTCACCCGGCATGAACAGGGGGCTGCCCATGCGGCGGATGGTTATGCAAGGGCAAAGGGGAAGCCCGGCGTTGCCCTGGTGACCTCAGGACCCGGGGCCACAAATATTGTGACCGGGATTGCGAACGCCCATATGGATTCTATCCCTATTGTGGTCATTACAGGCCAGGTGGCCACGAGGATGATCGGCAACGATGCATTTCAGGAGGCGGATATTGTCGGTATCACAAGGCCATGCACCAAATATAACTTCCTCGTAAAAGATGTGGATGAACTTGCGAAGACAATCAAGGAGGCCTTCTACATTGCCAGTACCGGACGGCCCGGACCTGTCCTTGTCGATCTGCCTAAGGATGTTTCAGGGGCAAGGACTGACTTTGTCTATCCGGAGAAGGTCTCTCTCCGGAGTTATAATCCTACCTATTATGGCAACAAATGGCAGATCAAACAGGCGGCCCAGGCGATCGTGCGTGCGAAGAGGCCTGTGATCTATGCCGGCGGAGGTGTTATCCTCTCTAAAGCATCTGAAGCGCTGAAGGAATTGGCGGAGGTTAATGAGATCCCTGTGACCCTTACATTGATGGGGTTAGGCGGATTCCCTGGAACACATCCCCTCTTTTTAGGGATGCTCGGGATGCATGGGACGTATGCTGCTAACATGGCGGTGCACGATTCTGACCTTCTTATTGCTATTGGCTCCAGGTTTGATGACAGGGTGACAGGCAAGGTTACCGAATTTGCTCCAAAGGCCCACATTATCCATATTGATATAGACCCAACCAATATAAGAAAGAATATACATGTAGACACCCCGATTGTCGGAGATGTCAAAAATGTTCTTACGGAATTAAATAAAGAACTAAAGGCCTTTGAGGAGAGCAGAGGTCAAGGAATCAAAGAGAGGAAACCGTGGCATGCGCAGATAAAGGCGTGGGAGGAGGAGCATCCCCTGGCCTATAAGAAGAGTAATAAGACTATAAAACCTCAGTATGTGATTGAGAAGATCTATGAGCTTACCGGCGGTGATGCCATTGTCGCTACAGATGTGGGTCAGCATCAGATGTGGGTCGCCCAGTATTTTAAATTTGACCGTCCGGGAACCAACCTGACATCCGGCGGCCTTGGTACGATGGGATTTGGTTTCCCTGCGGCTATCGGCGCGCAGATTGCCTGTCCGGATAAGCTGGTGTTTAATGTGGCCGGTGACGGGAGTTTTCAGATGAATGTACAGGAACTCGCTACGGCCGTATTAAACAAACTCCCTGTAAAGGTTGCTATCATTAATAACGGTTCTCTCGGTATGGTGAGACAGTGGCAGGAGCTCTTCTTTAACCGGCACTATTCCGGGAGTATCCTCGATGGTACGCCGGACTATGTCAAGCTCGCCGAGGCCTATGGAGCGGTAGGGCTGAGGGCCAAGTCCCCATCCGAGGTCGAAAGGGTTATAAAAGAGGCGATCAGTATCAAACGGCCTGTGGTGATGGATTTTGTCGTTGACCCGGAGGAGAATGTTTTTCCGATGGTGCCCGCGGGCGGGGCCAATGCGGATATGATATTCGAAGAGGCCTCTCAAGGGGAGAAGGAAAAGGGTACAGGCAAAAAGGGGAGGAAGAACTCTGTCCTTCCGGCGTAAATTATAGGTAGGGTGTAGTCGCAGGCTTTAGCCTGCGTTAGAAAGAAAGAGGTTAGAAGAGGTAAGGTAGCGCCGACCCCTGTGGTCGGCTTCAGAAGGTGAAGCGGGAGATCAATCGGCTATGCAGCATATCATCAATATATTGGTAGAGAATAAGTTTGGTGTCCTGTCCCGGGTTTCGGGTCTTTTCAGTGGCAGGGGATTTAATATAGAAACGATATCGGTTGGTCCCACCCTGGACCCGTCTATGTCGCAGATGACTATTATTACCATGGGTGATGAGCGTATTATTGAACAGATCATAAAGCAGTTGAATAAACTGATCGATGTGATCAAAGTAGTGGATCTCTCGGAAAAGGATTATATCGTCAGGGAGACGGCGCTTATAAAGATCCATACCAGCAGACCGGAAGACAGGGGGGAGGCCCTGAGGATTACAGAGATATTCCGGGCAAGGGTGGTAGATTCTACCCCAGCGACCTATACGATAGAGATTACCGGAGATGAGAATAAGATCGATGCGATTATTAATCTGCTCCGTCCTCTGGGGATAAAAGATATTGTGAGAACTGGTAAGATAGCCATTGCCAGGGAGGAGATGAAGGCCGTAGCACTGCAAGAGGCAAAGAAGATACGGGCATAAATTATTTATGATTACGGTGATTATCAGATAGATTACAGAGATAATCGTTGTAATCATATTCTAAAATCTCTGTAATCATATAATAAGGGGGGAAGTAATGAACATCTACTACGACAAAGATACAGAGCTAAAGCATATCCGGGATAGAAGGGTTGCTATTATAGGATATGGGAGCCAGGGGCATGCCCATGCAAACAATCTGAAGGAGTCCGGGGTTGATGTAGTCATTGGTTTAAGAGAGGGGAGATCGTGGCGGAAGGCAGAGACTGCTGGCTTCAAAGTCCTCCCGGTCTCTGAGGCAGTGAAATCCTCTGATGTTATGATGATCCTTGTGCCAGATGAGCTTCAGGGTGATCTGTACAGAGGGGAGATCGCTCCAAATCTGAAGAAGGGTTCCTATCTGGCCTTTGCCCATGGTTTCAATATACACTTTGGTCAGATCGTCCCGGACGCCTCTGTCAATGTGTTCATGGCCGCCCCTAAAGGGCCCGGACATCTTGTCAGGCATGAGTATGCCAAGGGGAGCGGGGTGCCGACCCTTATCGCGATCCATCAGGACCCCTCCAAAAATACAAAGGATGTTGCCCTTGCCTATGCCTCTGCCATTGGTGGCGGAAGGGCAGGGATCATAGAGACGAACTTCAGGGAGGAGACTGAGACGGACCTCTTTGGTGAACAGGCGGTCCTCTGCGGGGGTACTACAGCCCTTATCATGGCCGGGTATGAAACCCTTATCGAGGCCGGATATTCCCCGGAAATGGCCTATTTCGAGTGCCTCCATGAGCTGAAACTGATTGTTGACCTGATCTATCAGGGCGGCATCTCCAATATGAGATATTCGATAAGCAACACTGCCCAGTATGGGGATCTGAGCCGGGGGCCTAGGATTATTAATACAGAGACCAAGAAAGAGATGAAGCGGATACTGGATGAGATCCAGAGCGGCCAGTTTGCAAAGGAGTGGATCTTAGAGAACAAGGCCAACCGTCCTGTTTTTAATGCCCTCACAAAGAGAGGGGAAATCCACCCTATTGAGCAGGTCGGTGCGAGACTGCGCGCTATGATGCCCTGGCTTTCGAAGGATAAGCTGGTAGACAAGGAAAAGAATTAACAGGGAGGATAGAGTTATAGTGGATAGAAATAGGGTCCCTATCGCTGTAGAAGGGATCCCTTTTGTAGCCGCAGCCGGGGCTATCGCCATCCTCTTCTATCTGTTTAACTGGCGTATACCAGCACTCTTCTTCACGGCCATTACACTCTTTATCGTTTGGTTCTTTCGCAACCCCGAGAGAAAGATCCCCTCTGGCCAGAATCTCGTTATCTCCCCTGCGGACGGAAAGATCATTGATGTCAGCGATGGGGTTGAAGGCAGGATACTCAAGAGCAGGATGCTAAAGATAAGCATCTTTATGAACGTATTCAATGTGCATGTGAACAGGATACCCTGTTCAGGAAGGATATTTGACATACTCTACAATCCTGGTAAATTCATATCCGCCAGCAGAGAAAAGGCCTCTTTAAAGAATGAGCAGAATGCCGTCGTCCTTGAGACACCGGCAGGGGATAAGATACTTTTTATCCAGATCGCCGGACTGATCGCAAGGAGGATTGTATGCTGGATAAAAAAGGGGGAATCTGTTAAGATGGGACAGAGGTTTGGATTAATAAGATTTGGCTCCAGGGTCGATGTCTACCTGCCCACGGATGCTGATGTCAAAGTATCCATGGGTCAAAAGGTAAAGGGGGGCGAGAGTATTCTCGCGATATTAAGAAAATGAAAACAGACACGAATAAAAAGATAGGTATATTTATCATCCCGGCTCTCCTGACGACGACAAACCTGTTTTGTGGATTTTACTCCATTATTGCCGTGTCAAAATCAGACTACATGACCGCTGCGGTTGCGATACTGATTGCGATGCTCTTTGACGCCTTTGACGGCAAGATAGCACGTCTGACGAATTCTACAAGCCGTTTTGGGGTGGAGTATGACTCACTTTCTGACCTCATCTCCTTTGGTATAGCTCCGGGACTGCTCATATACTCGTGGGCCTTGAATGGTTACGGAAAGATCGGATGGCTGGCCGTCTTCCTGTATGTCGCATGCGGGGCCATGAGGCTGGCAAGATTTAATACACAGGCATCCGGCACAGGGCTCAAACATTTTACAGGTCTTCCGATACCCGCTGCGGCCGGACTTATTGCGACAACGGTGATATTCGATCATCACATCCTGCAGATGGGCAAAGAGGTGAGACCTGTTGTCATCCTCGTGATAACCTATATCCTTGCCTACCTTATGGTGAGCACGATACCCTACAGAAGTTTTAAGGAGACCCACATGGCAGAGAGAAAACCACTCTCATCTCTGATCGCGGCGGTACTCATCCTCATCGTCATTGTTGCAGAACCTCAGATCATGCTGTTTGTCCTCTTCGCGTTCTATGCCTCTTCAGGAGTGATAGAAAGATTCTTTGCCCCTCTGTTACTGGCTATACGCAGAAGGCATATAAAGTCCAATCTTTAGCAGGCTGATAGTCATTGGGCATAGCTCAGCCCTATACCATCCATATAGTTACTAAGGTATTCTTCAATTAGTTCTTCAATGACTCTTGACTCAGGGGTGTCGTATCGTATAGCATATAGATTAACCTGAATGATGTTGTTGTTCCTGCGAGTAATATACGAAAGTTCAGGGATAAAGGGGACAGAAGTTGCGAAGGATAAGGATATTCGACACGACGCTGAGGGATGGCGAACAATGCCCTGGCGCCAGTATGAACAAAGAGGAGAAGCTCACAATTGCCAGGCAATTAGCCAGGCTGAATGTCGATATTATCGAGGCTGGATTTCCTGTCGCATCCGGGGATGACTTTGAGGGTGTACGGCTTATCGCAAAAGAGATCAGCGGGCCTGTGATTGCGGGTCTTGCGAGGGCAAAGAAAGAGGACATTGAGAGGGCGGCCGAGGCCGTAAAGGTTGCAGAGAGATCGAGGATACATACCTTCATCGCTACCTCTGAAATCCATATGCAGAGGAAGCTCAGGATGAGCAGGGAGCTGGTCCTTGAGGCGGCTGTAGCTGCCGTAAAACTGGCGAGACAGTTTACAGACGATGTGGAGTTTTCTGCTGAGGATGCCTCGCGGAGCGATGTAGACTTCTTATGCAGGGTGATCGAGGCAACGATTCGTGCCGGGGCCAGGACGATTAATATCCCTGATACAGTAGGGTACGCACTCCCCTCTGAGTTTGGTGAACTTATCAGCCAGATCATGAATAAGGTTCCTAATGCCGGCAATGCAGTGATCAGTGTACACTGTCACAATGACCTGGGCCTTGCTGTGGCAAATTCCCTTGCGGCGGTCCTCTCTGGTGCAGGGCAGGTGGAGTGCACGATCAATGGTATTGGAGAAAGGGCAGGAAATGCCTCCATGGAAGAGGTTGTGATGGCATTAAAGACGAGGGGACAGTTTTTTGATGCAGAGACAGGCATTGCGACTCAGGAGATATACAAGACAAGCAGGCTTGTCAGTACGATAACAGGGATGGTCGTTCAACCCAATAAGGCCATCGTCGGAGCGAATGCCTTTGCCCATGAGTCCGGTATTCACCAGGACGGGCTCCTCAAAGATAAGCGGACTTATGAGATCATGACACCGGAATCCGTAGGTATCCCGCAGCACAAAATGGTTTTAGGAAAACACTCCGGGAGACATGCCTTTAAGAACAAGCTTACGGAAATGGGTTATAATCTCTCAGATGAGGAATTAAATAAGGCCTTTGAGAGATTTAAGAGGCTTGCGGATCAGAAGAAGGAGGTCTTTGAAGAGGATATCGATGCGATTATCACCGAGGAGATCTATCGTATCCCGGAGAAGTATGTATTGAAGTACATCCATGTGGAGAGCGGGAGTGATGTGACTCCAACCGCTACCGTAGAACTTGAAATTGACGGGAGGAGTATCAGGAATGTATCCGCAGGAGACGGTCCTGTAGATGCCACATACCGTATCATTAAGTTGATGACGCAGGCATCAAGTCACCTCCTTTCCTATGAAGTGAAGGCCATTACCGGGGGGACAGATGCCCTTGGTGAAGTGACTGTCCGGTTAGAGGAGGGCGGGAGGACAGTGGTCGGGCAGGGGGCGGACACGGACATTATCGTCGCCAGTGCAAAGGCCTATCTTAATGCTTTAAACAAACTATGCTATAGTAAATCAAAAATCAAAATGCAAAATGACAAATAAAAATTTTTTGATATGGGAATGACGCTGACAGAAAAGATACTGGCAAGACACGCAAACAAAAAGAGTGTGTCGCCAGGGGATAACCTATGGGTCGATGTGGATGTCCTGATGACCCATGATGTGTGCGGTCCTGGCACGATTGAGATATTCAGGCGGGAGTTCGGTCCCAATGCCAGGGTATGGGACCGCGAAAAGGTGGTCATTATTCCGGATCACTATATTTTCACAACAGATGTCTATGCGAGGCGTAATATAGACATCCTCAGAGAGTTCGCCCTTGAGCAGGGGATCAGATATTTCTACGATGTCGGGTCCCCTGAATATAAGGGGGTATGCCATGTGGCGCTTGCCGAAGAAGGGCATACAAGGCCTGGCGAAGTGCTCTTTGGCACCGATTCACATACCTGCACCGCCGGCGCCTTCGGTGAATTCGCTACCGGGATAGGGAATACGGATGCGGGCTTTATCATGGGGACCGGGAGGCTGTGGGTCAAGGTTCCTCCCACGATGAGGTTTGTCTTTGATGGCGAGATGCCCTCCTATCTGATGGCCAAGGACCTTATACTGCACATCATTGGAGATATGGGTGTCGATGGCGCCACGTATAAGGCGATGGAGTTTACCGGCGAAGGGATTTCAATGCTTTCTGTGGAAGAGCATATGACCCTTTGCAATATGGCGATCGAGGCGGGTGGAAAGAATGGTATCATTGCGCCGGATGATAAGACCCTTGCCTTCGTAAGACAGCGGACGAACAGGGCCTTTGAAGTGGTCTATGGCGATCATGATGCCGGATATGAGTCTGTGAAAGTCTATCATTTAAAAGAGATGGAACCTGTAGTTGCAAAACCCCATTCACCGGATAATAAGGCGCTGGTCAGGGAGGTGAAGGGGACAAGGATAGACCGGTGTTATATTGGTTCATGCACCGGTGGAAAAATGGAGGACTTTAAGGCAGCCGCCAGGATTTTCAGGAGGAATAGCGTGAAGGTTGAGACGTATGTGGTGCCTGCAACGACTGAGGTTGAACGGCGGTTGAGGGAAGAGACCATGGATGGAGAGACCCTCTATTCTATCTTTGAGAAGGCGGGTGCAAAGATATCCGATGGTGCATCCTGTGCTGCCTGTCTTGGCGGGCCGGCAGATACGTTTGGCAGGCTTAGCGGCAGTGAGGTCTGCATCTCGACGACAAACAGGAACTTCCCTGGCCGCATGGGTTCAAAACAATCACAGGTCTATCTGGCATCTCCACTGACTGTTGCAGCATCGGCTGTGAGAGGAGTAATTACAGATCCGAGGGAGTTCGTATGAGCATGAAAGATATTATCAAAGGCAAGGCTTATGTTCTCGGTAATGACATTGATACGGATCAGATCATTCCGGCGCAGCATCTGGTCTATAGTCTGAGTCACCCCGAGGAGAGGAAGATGTATGGCAGATACGCCCTGTCGAGTGTGCCGGAGGTGCAGGCCGGACTTCCCAAGGGTGGAATTAAGTTTGTTGAAGGGGGTGAAGACAGATCAGAATACGATATCATTATTGCAGGCAAGAACTTCGGATGCGGTTCATCCAGAGAGCATGCCCCTGTGGCGTTAAACATAGCCGGAGTTGAGGCAGTCGTTGCTGAATCCTATGCGAGGATATTTTACAGGAATGTCGTGGATGGGGGATTCTTTATACCCTTTGAGACGGATGAACACCTCTGCAGAGAGATAAAGACAGGGGATGTGATAGAGATCGATGTAAAGAAAGGATTGGTCAAAAATCTCACAATGGGTAAACAGTATAAGCTACAGCCATTAGGCGATGTGGAAGCGATATTGAGGGCTGGGGATATCTTTGCGTATGCGCGTCAGGAAGGGATGCTGAGGAGGTAGCCGTTAGCAGTCAGCAGGCGGTATTGTCATTCTGAGGCATGCGTCAGCAGGCCGAAGAATCTGATTAACATAGTGTATCAGATTCTTCGCTTCGCTCAGAATGACTAGTGAACTGGAAATAAGAGGATCGGTATGTCATCGACTTACAAGATAGCAGTTTTTCCAGGGGATGGGATTGGTAAAGAGATCGTTCCGCAGGCAGTACGGGTACTCCGGGCGATAGGGGCCAGATATGATGTCAAGGTAGATCTCCAGGAGGCGCTTGTAGGCGGGAGCGCCATTGATGAATTCGGTGTTCCACTTCCGGAAGAGTCACTTCGTCTGGCCCTGAGCAGCGATGCGGTATTGCTGGGTGCTGTAGGCGGGCCAAAATGGGAAGGCCTGGACTACTCCGTTCGTCCTGAGAGGGCCTTGCTCGGGCTGAGAGAAAAGCTTGGGCTTTTTGCAAATCTGAGACCCGCCAAACTCTTCTCTGCCCTGGTAGACGCCTCTACGCTAAAGCAATCGGTCATCGAGGGGATTGATATTGTTGTCATCAGGGAGCTTACGGGTGGGATTTATTTTGGCAGGCCGAGGGGTGTAGAAAAGATAGATGGTCAGGAGAGGGGTATCAATACAGAGGTATATACGACCTCTGAGATAGAGCGTATTGCATGCGTGGCCTTTGAGGTAGCCAGGAGAAGGCATAGAAAAGTATGCTCTGTAGATAAGGCCAATGTACTGGAATCCTCAGAGCTGTGGAGGAGGGTAGTGACGGCTGTTCATGAGGATTATCAGGATATTGAGTTATCCCATATGTATGTGGATAATTGCTCAATGCAGTTGATTAGAAATCCCAGACAATTTGATGTGATATTAACCAATAACATGTTTGGAGATATCCTGAGCGATGAGGCGGCCATGCTGACAGGTTCCATAGGGATGCTTCCCTCTGCGAGCATCGGTGGCGACGTGGGGATGTATGAGCCCATTCATGGGAGTGCACCGGATATCGCAGGTCAGGACAGGGCCAATCCCATAGCCACGATACTTTCCGTCGGGATGATGTTTAAATACTCCTTTGGACTGGATATCGGGTATGACGATATTGAATCTGCGGTTACCAGGGTCTTGGACAGGGGATACCGGACAGCGGATATCTATTCTCCCGGGAATAAGCTGGTGGGTACGGGGGAGATGACAGATGTTATTCTTCATGAGCTTGCATAATTGTTCAATAGTCATTGACAGGAGACTTTATTTTCGATTAAAATTTATTTCGGTTCTGTTCTGCATGCTGTTGATGAGCGGTTGTGCGACTATAGATACAAGCCAGTATCCTGAAGAAGGCCCGTATATAGTTTCCACCTATCCATCCCCGGGTGATTTTAATATATCAAGATATACAGACATTCACATAAGATTCAGCGAGCCAATGGACCCCGGTACTGAGACGGGTTTCGAAATGCTGTCAAAGGGGATAAAGATAGAAGGGATAAAGAGGTGGTTAGATTCAAATACAGTACTGGTATTCAGACCAGATAAGCCTTTGGAGGTCAACGGTACCTATCAGAGCATTATAAAAGAGGGTAAGTCGAAGGAGGGTAAGGCTGCTGTGGGTGTGCCGTTGATATGGATGTTTACTACAGGCAATTGAATGGAGTGTGGAGTGCCAATGAAAAAGAAGGACAAATATAATATAGCGATTGTCGGGGCTACAGGGGCAGTAGGGAATGAGATGATACAGGTATTGGAGGAGAGAGGGTTTCCGGTCGGAGACCTCAGGTTCTTTGCCTCAGAGCGGTCTGCAGGGGAGACACTCCCCTATAAAGAAGAAGATTATGAGGTGGATCTCCTCGGGGAGAATGTATTTAAGGGTATTGATATCGTCTTATTTTCTGCGGGAGAGAAGATTAGTTCAGAATTTGCCCCCAAGGCTGTAGAGGCCGGCGCTGTAGTCATCGACAACAGTTCAGCCTTCAGGATGGCCCCTGAGGTCCCGCTGGTCGTTCCTGAGGTCAACCCCCATGTTGTTGAGAGGCATAAGGGGATCATTGCAAACCCCAATTGTTCCACAATACAGATGGTGGTAGCCCTGAAGCCTTTGCATGACAAAGGCCGTATAAAACGCATCGTTGTGACGACCTTTCAATCCGTATCCGGCAAGGGCCGGGAGGCGATGGATGAACTCTTTGATCAGACCAGGGCCATTCTGGGGTTTCAGGATGTGACGGTAGAGGTCTTCCCCTATCAGATCGCCTTCAACTGCCTGCCGCATATCGATGACTTTCTCGACAATAGTTACACAAAGGAAGAGATGAAGATGGTTAACGAGACGAGGAAGATCTTAGAGGATGAGAGCATAAGGATTACGGCGACTACGGTACGCGTTCCTGTATATATTGGTCATTCAGAGTCTGTCAATATCGAGACAGAAGAGAAGATTACGGCGAATGAGGCCAGGGCGATACTCTCTGTAGCCCCTGGTGTTATTGTCTATGATGATCCTAAGAAAAATATATATCCTATCCCGCTTAATGTTTCGGGGCATGACGAGGTCTTTGTAGGCAGGATACGTGAGGATGAATCGATTCCGAATGGATTGAACCTCTGGATTGTGGCAGATAATTTAAGGAAGGGTGCGGCGACAAATGCCGTACAGATCGCAGAGATGCTGATAGGGAGTAAACATTAGGTAGGGTGTAGGGTGTTGGGGATAGTCGCAGGCTGTAGTCGCAGGCTTTAGCCTGCGTTCTAAGTCAGAGATTAGAAACAAGAAACAAGAAACTGGAACGGAGAAATGAATGAACCGCATATATCTTGATCATGCAGCGACAACACCCATCAGGCCTGAAGTCATAGAGGCCATGCAGCCATTTTTAAATCAATATTTTGGCAATCCTTCAAGCCTCCATCACTTTGGAAAGGAGGCATTGCAGGCTATCAATGAGGCCAGAGAAAAGGTTGCGCATATATTGGGGGCAAGGCCGGATGAGGTTGTATTCGTCAGTGGCGGAACGGAATCTGACAACCTGGCAATCTTTGGTGTGGCCCATGCAAACAGAGACAGGGGTAAGCATATCATTACCACACAGATAGAACATTATGCGGTTCTGGAGCCATGCCGCTTTCTCGAACGGGAGGGTTGGAAAGTCACTTATCTGCCGGTGGATCGATCAGGCATGGTGGACCCAGCTGATATAAGAGAGGCCATCACGGATGATACCATCCTGATCTCTGTGATGCACGCCAACAATGAGATAGGGACGATACAGCCTCTGAAAGAGATAGGGACAATAGCCAAAGAGAGAAATATATATTTCCATACGGATGCTGTCCAGACATTCTCCCATATCCCCATAGATGTGAATGAACTTCATATAGACTTGTTATCCTTTTCAGGCCATAAGTTCTACGGACCTAAAGGGGTGGGCGGCCTTTATGTCAGGAAGGGGACTGCCATCAGTCCTTATCTGCACGGCGGATATCAGGAGTTTAAGCTCAGGGCAGGAACCGAGAATGTCTCCGGAATCGTTGGAGTAGGGAAGGCGGTTCAGCTTGCCATGTTAGAGATGGATGCGCAGACCGCCTATATAGCCTCCATGAGGGATAAACTGGTAAAATCTCTCTCAGAGATAGAAGGCATCAGACTGAATGGTCATCAGCTCCACCGTCTGCCGAATAATATCAATATTACCGTCGATCTTGTGGATGGAGAGGCCATGGTGATCCATCTTGATTTTAAAGGGATAGCGGTATCTACCGGCTCTTCCTGTACAGGGGCTACGAAAGGCCCGTCCCATGTACTCACGGCGATAGGACTGTCCTACGAGGATGCAAGGAGTACCCTTCGTATCACCCTGGGAAAGAATAACAGAGAGAGCGAAATAGATTATTTCTTAGAAGTGTTCAAAGACGTGTTAAACAATCTCCGGAGGATGTCCCCAGTGTATCAGGAGAAAAAATCAGGTAGCAGGTAGGCTGTAGTCGCAGGCTTTAGCCTGCGTTCTAAGGTGTAGTTGCCCAATTTAT
>JAHFEQ010000006.1:0-11138 GCA_023248395.1 Nitrospirota bacterium | reverse complement strand
GAACACAGGAGATTTTTTGAAATAGGGGAGTATCTTAAGAAAGGGGATCTGCTTGTCCTGAACAATACAAAGGTTATCCCCTGCCGGCTTATGGGTAAGAAGGATCAGACAGGGGGACAGGTAGAACTACTGCTGACAAGAAAGATACAGGAAGATACCTGGGAGGCGATGGCAGAGGGGAGAGTGAGGGCAGGGTCCAGGATTATATTTTTACCCTCCTGCTGGTGTGAGGTTCTGGAACGTAATGCCGGACAGGTTGTTGTGAGGTTTTACTATGAAGGGGATTGGGATCGTCTCCTCTCAAAGATGGGTCATATCCCCATTCCACCCTATATCAGGAGAGACCCCGTAGAAGAGGACAGAGAGTGGTATCAGACGGTGTATGCCTCAGAGGAGGGGGCGATTGCAGCACCTACGGCCGGGCTCCATTTTACCGAAGGGATTCTCCACTCTTTAAGCTCTAAAGGGATTATCATAGCCTATGTTACTCTTCATGTCGGGATGGGGACATTCAGTCCGGTGAAGGTGGAGTGGATCGAGCATCATAAGATGAGCTCTGAGCGGGTAGAGGTGAGTCAAGGGGTCGTTGACCTTATCCAGGAGGCCAAAAGAGGGGGCGGCAGGGTGGTGGCTGTCGGGACAACATCTGTACGGGCCCTGGAGCAGTCAGTGGCCGGCGGGGAGTTCAGGGCTGTCAGAGGGGAGACAGACCTTTTCATCTACCCTGGGTTTAAATTCAGTGTGGTGGATGCCGTCATCACAAATTTTCATCTCCCAAAGTCTACGCTCCTCATGCTGATTATGGCCTTTGCCGGAAGAGAAAAGATATTGAAGGCCTATGAGGAGGCTGTTAAACTCAGGTACCGGTTTTATAGTTACGGGGATGCGATGCTGATAGTTTGACGGGGGATTCAGAGGGAATAGTCGGAGGGGAATCTTGCGGGAACTGAGAAAGATAAAAGGTAAGAGGTTTAAAAAGGGGCGTAATGGTCTGGGGCGATGGATCTTATTCCTCCTGATAGTCTGTGTCGTCGCGGGAATGGGGGTTATATTTACCTTATCAAAAAAGGATACAGGAATAGTCCCTCCTGATCTTTCATCCGGCAAGATCTATGTGCAGGATAGACAGAGGCAGGACGATATTTCACCACAGGGAGGTGGAAAAACAGAATCTGAAAAGCCAAAAGGAGAGGCCCCAGTTAGTCCGGAGTCTTTTACCTTCTACAAGATGCTCAATAGTAAGAAAGAGGATTTTGTGCCCTTAACTGGCGATACCTCGAAGTCAGATAAGAGAAAGGAGGGCGAGATAAGGGATCCTCAACTGGAAAAGATGTTGCAGATGGAGAAGGGGATAGATCAGGGTATGGAGAAGAGGGTGAAAAAAGATATTGTTTACACCGTACAGGTAGCAGCGCTCAGCAATGAGCTTTTGGCAAACGAGGCGATATCCAGACTTAAGTCGCAGGGGTATGTCTCCTATCTTATTAAGGAAGAGGCGCAAAAGGGCGCAGGGTTATATAAGGTAAGAGTGGGTAAATTTGTTTCGATCGTTGATGCGCAGGAAGTGGCAAAGCTCTTAAAAAGGGATGGGTTCGATACTTATGTTGTAAAGGCAGAATAGGGGAGGGGCCGGAACATGCTTGCACGTGTCCTCAGCAGTATGACGATAGGCGTAGCTGCCTCGATCGTGGAAGTAGAAGTGGACATGGTATACGGTCTTCCCATGTTTACCATCGTAGGACTTCCGGATACTGCCGTCCGGGAGAGCAGGGAAAGGGTCAGAGCAGCCCTGCGAAACGCCGGATTTAAATTCCCCCCAAAAAAGATCACCGTCAATTTAGCCCCGGCCAATATCAGGAAAGAGGGGGCTCTGTATGACCTCCCTGTTGCCGTTGCCATTTTATGCGCTGAGGGAATTATTGATAAGGAGAAGGTCAGGGATTACATGCTCATCGGAGAACTCTCCTTAGATGGCCATGTAAAACCTGTCCGGGGGGCGTTATCCATTGCAGCGGCAGCAAGGGACAAGGGGCTTAAAGGGCTATTTATCCCTTCAGAAAATGCCTCTGAGGCCGCGATGATTTCAGGTATTGATATCTACGGCGCAGAAACCCTTCCTCAGGTCATCGAATTTCTGAATAACAAGCTGGATATGAGTCCACACAAGACAGATCTTGATGAACTATTTACCAGGTGCACGGCATACGAGGAAGATCTGCTTGAGGTCAAAGGCCAGGAGTATGCGAAACGGGCCCTGGAAGTTGCAGCAGCCGGAGGCCATAATCTCTTGATGATCGGGCCGCCTGGTTCCGGTAAAACAATGCTTGCAAAGAGGCTGCCCACCATACTTCCTGACATCAGTCTCGATGAGGCCATAGAGACCACGAAGATATACAGCCTGATTGGTGGTCTTAACAGGGATAGACCTGTCTTTGCGACACGGCCCTTCAGGGTGCCCCATCAGACGATTTCCTATGCCGGGATGGCAGGCGGGGGGAATATCCCGAGGCCAGGAGAGATCAGTCTTGCGCATAATGGAGTCCTGTTTATTGATGAGCTTCCGGAATACAGGCGCGATGTGCTGGAGGTGCTGAGGCAACCCATGGAGGACAGATTTATCACAGTTTCCAGGGTTGGAGCTACGGTGATCTATCCGACGCGATTTATGCTCGTCTGTGCTATGAACCCCTGTCCCTGCGGCTATTTTATGGACCCTGGCAGGGAGTGTCTCTGTACCCCCCTGCAGATTCAAAGGTATCGCAGCAAGGTATCAGGTCCCCTGTTAGACCGCATTGATATGCACATCAGTCTTCCACCTGTTTCAATCAGGGAGATGAACTCCGGCAGGACCGGCGAGGCATCCAGGGATATCCGGGGGCGTGTCAATAAGGCCAGGGAGATACAGCGGCAAAGATATCGTGATGTGAAAGGTTTTTCCTGTAATGCGGAGATGAAGAGCGCTCATGTGAACAGGTATTGCCGGATAGATCAGAAGTCCCAGGAGATTATGGAGGTGGCCATGAGCCGGTTGGGTCTTAGCGCCAGGGCCTATGAGAAGGTCTTAAAGGTGGCCAGGACAATCGCTGACCTTGATTTGAGGGAAGAGATGTTGCCGCAGGATATCTCAGAGGCAATCGGGTACAGGACGTTGGACAGAAAGCAATTTTGACCTCGGTACCATTGCAGATTTGGAGATATCGTAGTAAGATGTTTAGTTCTTAAAGAGATATGAAACGGAAAAAAAGATCTAAGATCCTATTTATAATCCTCTTCGTGATGTCCCTCATTATCGCAGGCAGTCTGTCTGTCGCAGGCATCTTCTACATGGCGTCAAAAAATCTGCCATCCGTAACATCACTCCGTGAATATACGCCGAGCCTTGTGACCCGTGTCTACTCTGATGATGACAAGATGATCGGGGAGTTCTATGTTGAGAAACGGGTTCTGGTGCCTATAGGAGCTATCCCTCGCCACCTTAAAGAGGCCGTGGTCGCTGTGGAGGATGACCGCTTCTATCGCCACAAGGGAATAGACTACAAGGGGATATTAAGGGCATTCTGGGTGAACCTTATTGCCCTGGATATCAGGCAGGGCGGCAGTACGATTACTCAGCAGCTTGCCCGCTCTCTGTTCCTGAGTCCTGAGCAGAATATCATGCGAAAGATCAGGGAGGCCATCCTTTCCAGGAGGATTGAGAATATATTATCCAAGGATGAGATATTGGAGCTCTATCTGAACCAGATATATTTCGGCCGGGGGGCTTATGGGGTCCAGGCTGCTTCTTCTCTCTATTTCAGTAAGGATATAAGAGACCTTAACCTGTCTGAAGCCGCGCTATTGGCAGGTGTTATACGATCTCCTGCAGATTATTCTCCCTACGCACACCCTGACAGGGCCAAGTTGCGGCAAAAGGTCGTATTAAAGAGGATGCTTGAAGAAAAGTATATCACCGGGGCGCAATATGAAGAGGCCTATAAACAAAATATTTACCTGAAAAAGCCGGAGAAGGAGGAAGAGATTGCCCCCTATTTTGTTGAATACGTACGCCAGTATCTTGTCTCGAAGTATGGGGCAGAAAAGACCTATAAAGGCGGATTAAATATCTATACGACGATAGACTATAACCTTCAGAAGGCGGCCACAATGGCCGTGAAAGAGGGGTTGAGGGCCCTGGATAAGCGGCAGGGCTACAGGGGGCCTGTTGAGCATAAGTCACCCTCCGAGATCAGGGAGTGGTTGGAAGGGGGTGCAGGGTCCCTCTCTCAATCGGATATCTTACCAGGGGATATTCTTGAGGGGATCGTAACCAGAGTGGATAATGATTTTGCGACGGTAAAGGCAGGCAGATTGTCCGGCAGAGTTTCAATCAATGACATGACATGGGCAAGGAAACGCCGGAGCGGCATAGGTTTTAAGAGGGTCACATACAAAGATGATGCGACGGTTAGAAACATATTGTCCGTTGGAGACGTGATCTATGTGAAGGTGCTTACCCTAAAGGATGACGATACGGCTGCGTTCGCCCTTGATCAGGAGCCTCTGGTAGAAGGGGCGCTTTTATCGATGGATCCGATGACAGGATATGTAAGGGCGGTCGTCGGGGGATACGATTTTAAGCGGAGTGAGTTTAACAGGGCCCTCCAGGCTCGCAGGCAGCCTGGGTCTGCATTTAAACCTTTTGTCTATGGCGCAGCCATTGACAGTGGATTGACTCCGGCAACGATTTATGAGGATGCCCCCATAAGATACAGCATCCCAGGATGGGATAAGGATTGGACGCCTGAGAATTATGACGGCAAATTTTATGGTCCGATGACCTTACGGGAGGCCCTGATCTATTCGAGAAATGTGGTGACTATAAAATTGGCGGAGAATATCGGGATTGATCACGTGATAAAGTTCGCGAGACAGATGGGGATTAAGAGTAACCTGGACCGGAATCTCTCTCTGGCCCTCGGTTCTTCCGGTCTCTCTCTTCTGGAGCTGACATCGGCCTATGGCGTATTTGCAAACCAGGGGGTGAGAACAGAACCTGTCTTTATAAAGAATATTACAGACAATACCGGCAAGATACTGGAATACTCAACACCCACAGCCGAAGAGGTCCTCTCAAGGCAGACTGCCTATGTCCTGACCAGTATGATGGAGGATGTCATACAAAGGGGGACAGGGAAGAGTGCCAGGGTCCTTGGAAAGCCGTTGGCCGGTAAGACAGGGACAACCAATGATTTCACGGATGCATGGTTTGTTGGATTCGCGCCGAATCATGTCACAGGGGTGTGGGTGGGATTTGATGATATTAAGAGTCTTGGTCATGGTGAGACCGGTGCGAGGGCAGCGCTTCCGATCTGGATCACCTATATGGGAACGGCCATGGAACAGATCCCCCCGATGGTCTTTCCCATACCGGAGGATATTCTCTTCGTTAAGATCGATCCCTATAATGGCCTTCTCGCCCCGCCCAATTTAACAGATTTTGAAGTGGAGCTATTTAAAAAAGGTACAGAGCCGAAAGAGGTTTCAAACATCTCTGGTGCAAGGCCTGTCAGGTATATCTATCAGGACGAACCCGTAGACTGACGGGTGGGGCCGTTGCCCCTTCGCTCCTGGTCTTCGCAGTTGACTCGACCCATTGCATTGGTCTTCGGCCGCAATGGGTACCCCGAGACTCGCAGGCGGGGAAGCCTTCCAGCCTCTAACGGGCTGGCTTTTTTCGCTTCGCTCAATGCAAGCACTGCCCTCCGCCTGCTCGTCTTGATAGGTGCCCAACTGCTCCCGGCAAGTCGCTCAGGGGCAACGGCCCCACCTGTCAGTGAAGCATTACGATGGCACTTTATTTATTCTTGACTTGCATCCTCTTTTTTAATATTATCATTCCGCAAATAGTGATACTATTTTGATTGGAAAGGAGTCTATCTATGGGCGTGAGAATAGGGATTAATGGATTTGGCAGGATCGGGAGGAACTTCTTTCGCACGGCCTGCAATAATCCGGATATTGAGGTCGTCGCGATCAATGATCTGACCGATGCAAAGACACTGGCGCACCTGCTCAAGTATGACTCTGTGTTTGGGATTATGAATGGAGAGGTGGAGGCAAAAGAGGGCAGGCTTGTTGTGGATGGAAAAGAGATCAGGATAGTGGCAGAGAGGGATCCGCTGAAGTTGCCGTGGGGAGATATTGGCGTTGACATTGTTGTGGAGTCCACCGGACTTTTTACAAAACGTGAGGATGCAGAAAAACACCTTAAGGCAGGGGCGAAGAAGGTGATCATATCGGCGCCGGCTAAGGGTCCTGATATTACAATTGTGCTCGGTGTCAATGAGAATAAATATAATGCGAAGAGGCACCATATTCTATCGAATGCCTCCTGTACCACGAACTGCCTTGCACCGGTTGCCAAGGTTTTATTAAACAGCTTTGGCATCAAGCGCGGCCTGATGACAACGGTCCATTCCTACACCAATGATCAGCGGCTCCTTGACCTTCCGCACAAGGACCTTCGCCGTGCCAGGGCCGCGGCGGTATCGCTGATACCGACGACAACCGGCGCGGCAAAGGCGATCTCATTGGTGATACCGGAATTAGAGGGGAAGATGGACGGCCTGGCTATCCGGGTGCCGACCCCAAATGTTTCTATGGTCGATTTAGTCGTTGAGGTGGAAAAGGATACGGACGCGTCAAAGGTCAATACCGCGTTAAAGCGGGCGGCCGCTGGCAAACTAAAGGGGATACTGGAATACACAGAAGCCCCCCTCGTATCGATCGATTTTAAGGGCAATCCTCATTCATCGATCGTAGACGGCAGCATCACAACGGTTATAGGGAATCGGATGGTCAAGGTGATCGCATGGTATGATAATGAGTGGGGATATTCTACAAGGATAAGAGACCTCATACTGTATATGAGCCGTAGGGTGTAGTCGCAGGCTTTAGCCTGCGTTCCAGGGTGATAAGCGGGACATTCTTGTCCCGCTGTTTTAGAGGGAAAATGCTTAATAAACTCACGATCAAAGATGTCGATATCAGGAATAAGCGGGTCTTTATCAGGGTGGACTTTAATGTCCCGCTCAACTCAGAACTGAACATTACGGATGACACGAGGATTCGCTCCGCCCTCCCGACCATCAACTACGCGATTGATGAGGGCGCTAAGCTGATCCTGGCATCGCATCTTGGGAGACCGAAGGGAAAGAGGAATCCGGCGCTGACCCTTGCCACGGTGGTCAAGAGGCTCCGGAGACTGTTGAATAAGGATGTCATGTTTCTGGATGACTGCATAGGACCAGAGGTAGAGAAGGTCGTCAATAGCATGGGGTCAGGGGATGTGGTCTTATTAGAGAACCTGAGATTCTATGCAGGGGAAGAGGCGAACGAGGATGGGTTTGCAAAACAGCTTGCCACACTGGCGGATGTCTATGTCAATGATGCCTTTGGCACGGCCCACAGGAGTCACGCCTCGATCACAGGGATCACAAGATATGTCAGACCTGCAGTGGCAGGATTTTTAGTCAAAAAGGAGATGGAGTATATCGAAGGGGTTATGGCAAATCCTGTAAGACCCTTTGTCGCTCTCCTGGGGGGTGCAAAGGTCTCAGGGAAACTGGGCATGATCAAGAATCTTGAACAAAAGGTGGATAAGGTCATTATTGGCGGCGGGATGGCATTCACATTCCTTAAGGCGATGGGGTATGAGGTAGGAAACTCACTGGTAGAGCCTGAGATGATGAATATAGCGCTGCAGATTCATAAGCTGGCCTTAGAGAAGGGGATCAAGTTCTATCTCCCTGTGGACTGTGTTGTTGCACCGGGTATGGACCCGGGATCAGAGACGATGATCGTACCGACTCAGGAGATTCCTAAGGATTGGAAGGCCCTCGATATAGGGCCGGCCTCGGTGAAACTCTTTACAGAGGCGATTGCGAATGCCAGGACCATATTATGGAACGGTCCAATGGGGGTCTTTGAGATCGATGCCTTCTCACGGGGCACCTTTGCGGTTGCACATGCCGTCGCAGAGTCTTATGCCCTTACCATTGTTGGCGGGGGGGATACCTCCAACGCAGTCGATAAGGCAGGGGAGTCTGAGAACATGTCCTTTATCTCCACAGGGGGTGGCGCGGTATTGAACCTGTTAGAGGGGAGGCCGCTGGATGGCATCATGGTCCTTGATAACCGGAAAGTGAAAGAGTAGTGGTATCAGGTAGCCGCAGGCTTTAGCCTCCGTTAGAAGTTAGAAGCAAGAAGATGGAAGTGGAGAAGGTTAATGGTGCGAAGGCCGATCGTCGTCGCCAACTGGAAGATGAATAAGACCATCCCTGAGGCATTGCAATTTGCGGGGGATCTGCGGAAAAGCCTTAAGGAGACAGGCAGAGAAGGGGTAGACATCGTATTGGCCCCGCCCTTTACCGCCTTAAAGGCGGTCTTTGATTCTGTCGCGGGAGACACTATCGATCTTGCGGCGCAGGACCTCTTCTGGGAAGAGAGGGGGGCCTATACCGGCGAGATATCTGCTGCCATGCTTTCGGACATCGGTTGCAAATATGTTATAATAGGCCACAGCGAAAGGCGGCAATATTTTGGCGAAACAGACGAGGGGGTTAATAAAAAGATCAACAGGGCGCTCTATCATAATCTGACCCCCATATTTTGCATTGGCGAGACCCTGCGGCAGAGGGAGGAAGGCGCTACATTCAAGATGATCAGAGGCCAGGTGGAAAAAGGGCTTGATGGTTTAAGTGAGGGGGCTATGAGCAGTGTCGTTATGGCCTATGAACCTGTATGGGCCATTGGAACGGGTAAGACGGCCACACCAGGGCAGGCTGAAGAGGTTCAAGGGTATATAAGGGCTGTCCTGAGAGAGTCCTATGGCAGGGAGGTATTCGATTCTGTCAGGATATTGTATGGTGGGAGCGTGACACCGGAGAACATTGGAAGCCTGATGAAGGAGCCAGATATAGACGGCGCCCTTGTAGGCGGGGCAAGCCTGCAAGTGGATTCTTTTGTGAAGATAATAAAAGGGGGAATTATTTGAAATGACAATTTTACTTGTAATACTTCATGTGATCGTCAGTCTTTTCCTGATAGGGGTGGTTCTACTCCAGGCGGGCAAGGGGGCAGAGATCGGGGCCTCCTTTGGCAGCGCCTCCAGCCATACCATATTCGGCAGCCGGGGACCCGGCAGCTTCCTGGGTAAGCTTACCACGGGTGCGGCGATTGTATTTATGATCACCTCTTTCTCCCTTGCCTTTGTGGGGAAAAGGGGGGGAAGTTCTTCTTCGGTAATACCCAAACAGGCAGAGATGCCAGCCCCGGTGACAGCCCCTGCGGCGACTGCAAAGCCAACGGCACCACCTGAGTCACCCACTCCTGCAACTCCTGCTCCCTCTGCTGAGCCTGCAAAGAAGTAGCGCCGGTCTTTATGGCCGGCTGATTCTTGCCTTCCACCCTATACCTTTAGTCGCGGGTCTATAGAATCACGGACACCTTCACCGAGGAGGTTATAGGCCAGCACGGTGACCAATATGGCGAGGCCCGGGAATACAGAGAGCCACCAGGCGATCTCGATGTTGTCTTTTCCGGCTGTCAGGATATTCCCCCAGCTTGCCGTTGGCGGCTGAACACCAATCCCGAGGAAGCTGAGTGCAGATTCTACGAGGATGGCGCCTGCAACGCCCAGGACGGCAGAGACCAGGACAGGGGCCATGGAGTTGGGGAGGATATGGTTAAATATGATGCGGAGATCTCCTGCGCCGATGGCCCTTGCCGCCAGCACAAACTCCCTCTCCCTGGCGGATAAGACCTCTGCCCTGACAAGCCTTGAAATCCCCATCCATGAGGTGAGTCCAATGACAACCATGATATTCCAGATGCCAGGCTCTAAAAAGGCGATGACCGCAAGGAGTAAAAAGAATGTGGGTATTGATAACATGATGTCTACAAACCGCATAAGCACCCGGTCTATCCAACCCCCATAGTAGCCTGATATTGCGCCCAGGATGATTCCTATGATCGTAGAGATTCCAACGGCTACAAATCCAACAGAAAGAGAGATCCTTGAGCCATAGATAATGCGGCTCAGGATATCCCGTCCCAAATCATCGGTGCCAAAAGGGTGTTCAATGCCTGGAGCTTCAAGGATGTGTTTCACATTGATGGCATTCGGATCATAGGGAGTTATAATGGGCGCGAAAACGGCAGCTGCAAACAGGAATAAGACAACAACCCCACCGAGAACCGCCAGCCTGTTTTTTTTAAATCTCCTCCAGAAGAGGCTCTTCATCTTGTCCTTATCCTTGGATCTGCCACGGCATAGCCGATATCGGCCAGGAGATTCCCTGCCAGAGTCAGTATCGCCCCGATCGTCAATATCCCCATGATTAAGGGGTAGTCTCTGGTCATCACGGACATAAAAAAGAGCTGCCCCATCCCCGGGATGGCAAAGACGGTCTCAAATATGACACTTCCGCCGATGAGCCCTGGGACAGACAGGCCTAAGATCGTGATTACCGGGAGAATGGCATTTCTCAGGGCATGTTTATAGATGACCTTTCTTTCAGGGAGTCCCTTTGCCCTTGCTGCCGTGATGTAGTCAGACCTGATGACCTCCAGCATATTGCTCCGCATATAACGTGAAAGGCCTGCAAGCCCTCCGAAGGCCTCAAGAAAGACCGGGAGGATCAGATGGCTTACAAGATCCCATGCCTTTCCGGCAGCCGGGAGGTTTTCATAGTTCATTGATTTAAGGCCGGAGATGGGGAGCCAGTCCAAATAGACCCCAAAGAGGATCATCAACAGGAGCGCAAACCAGAAGGTCGGGATGGCAAAGCCTATAAAGACGGCCACAGTCGTAATCTTGTCATAGAGGGAGTATTGATGTGTGGCTGAAGAGACTCCGATGGGGATGGCAATTGCAAAGATTAGAAACATCGAAAGGACATTGATAAGGATGGTAATCGGGAGCCTCTCTTTTATCTTATCCCAGACAGGTCTCTTGTCTGTAGAAAAGGAGTCTCCAAAATCGAGCTTCACTATGCGCTTCAGCCATATCCCGTACTGGACCATGACAGGCTTGTCGAGTCCGTAGTATTTCTCAAGCTTCTCCCTTGCCTCAGGCGTTATCTTCGGATTGAGTTCTG
>JAHFEQ010000005.1 GCA_023248395.1 Nitrospirota bacterium | reverse complement strand
AATAAGCCCACAGTTGCAAAAATATTCTTGAATCATCTTGTAACATATGTTATGTTAGTAACATATGTTACATAAATACAGAAAGGTCAATCATGAGACGGGTATTACACAGAGGCATTTCAGAAGAGATAAAATGGCTTCTATTTTTTTATAGTGTACCTTCAAAACCTGTAAGTAACAGGATGAAGGTATGGAGAAGACTTGCAAAAGTAGGGGCAATACAACTTAAGGGTGCTGTTTATGTCCTGCCCTGCAACGAGGAGCATTACGAACTTTTCCAGTGGCTGGTGTCGGAAATTATATCCATGAAAGGTGACGCAGCTTTTGTTATGGTTGAAAAAATTGAGACATTGAAACATGCTGAAATAATTGATCTCTTCAACCAGCAGAGAGAGAAAGACTACCGCGATATTGAGAAGAGGCTGGAGGAACTGGAAAGGAAGGTAAGCAGCATCAGGAAAGGCGCTGGAATACAAAACACAAAAAAATTATTAGAACAATTCAATAAACACCTGAAAGAATTTGAAGAAGTAACGAGAATTGATTTCTTTTCGTCAAAGGCTGGAAGGGATTTTAAAAAGAAGATAATGGATATAGAAAAGGATTTAAAAAGGATATCCGGTGCCGCTACGAAGGAGAAAGAAAGGACGATCGTTGCCAGACGAATTGAAGACTATCAGGGAAGGACATGGGTGACCCGAAAAAAACCTTTTGTTGACAGGATGGCCTCTGCATGGCTGGTGAAAAGATTTATTGATAAGAAGGCTCTATTTAAGTTCATAGAAGAAAAGGAGATGGAAAATATCGATAAAAAGAATATCCTCTTTGATATCAGAGGCGGTGAATTTACTCATATAGGCGATCGGTGCACCTTTGAGGTAATTCTCAAGTCATTTGCTTTCAGAGACAGAACGCTTAAAAAAATAGCAGAGATTGTTCACGAACTGGATATAAAGGATGGTCAATATGAAAGTCCAGAGTCAAAGGGTGTAGAGGAAATCCTGCAGGGGATAAGAAAGACAGTAAAGGATGACAGTAAAGCCCTTGAAAAAGGGATAGAAGTTTTCGAGATGCTCTATGCGTCTAAAACCTGAGCTTAAAAGGAGGTAATTATGCCATCCATTGACAAACATTTAAATATGAGCCTTGTAAGGACAGGAAAGGATTTCAGGCATGTTTGACCATATTAAACAAGACTTCGAAAAGACAATAACAGATACGTTGGCGTATTTCGGGGTTAAGTAGCAACGGAGGACTAATATGAATTACAGGATCCAGGAATCAGATATCGGTTTACTCAGAGAGGCTGGGGTCTCATGGGTAGATATAAGACATTGCGTAAAGGTCTCTGAAAAGGCGTTGGAGATTGCAGGGCGGACGGGCGCCAGCCTTGATATGGAACTTATTGGACGGGGGGCTTTATTTCATGACCTTGGGAAGGCAAAGACCCATGAAATTGAGCATGGGAAGATTGGCGCTGATATCGGAAGAGAATTAGGCTTACCAGAAAAGGTTACAGATATCATGGAAAAGCATATCAGGGGTGGGCTTACAGAGGAAGAGGCTAAAGAACTGGGATTGCCTGTCAAAGATTATTCTCTTAAAACTCTTGAGGAGAAGATAATTATATATGCTGACAGACTTGTGGATATTATCATGGATGGGATTGTGGATATTGGAGGTAATGAGTTGGAGGCTGAGCGGAGGTTTGAAGAGATACTGAGGGAATACCCGAAATACGGAAAAAATGAAAAGACCCTGAACCGGTATCTCGGCTATCACAGGGAAATACAAGGACTGATGAGTAAATGAGACTCAGTCCATTCCTGCTGCTCTGCATAACAGGGCTTTTTGCCATATTCAGTTCGACTATATCAAAAAGCCCTGTGCTTCCCCTGTTTGCGGCCCACCTGGGGGCAGACCCTTCAGGTGTCGGGTTCGTCGCTGCTGTTTCTGCATTTACAGGGGTTGTATTCAGTATCCCTGCGGGAATCCTTTCTGACAGATTCGACAAACGTAAGATGCTTATATTGTCGTCATGTGTCTTCTCCACAGTCCCATTCCTCTACCTTGCGGTGACCCAAATCTGGCAGCTTGCGGTTGTCCGGTTTTTTCACGGCTTTGCCACGGCGATATTCATACCTGTCGCTATGGCCCTTGTCTCTGAACTCTTCCACGAGGAGCGGGGTGAAAAGATGGGATGGTTTTCCACAGCGACCCTTTTCGGCAGGTTCATGGCGCCTATTATTGGAGGCAGCATTATTGGAGCCCTGGCCTTCAATCCGGGACTGGCTTACAAAACTGTCTATATCGTGTGCGGCCTTGCAGGCACTGTCACCTTTCTCCTCACCATAATCATTCCACAATCTGAGACGCCGCAACATGAGAATCAGGCGTGGGGAGATACCGTTGAAACCTTCAGGACAGTCTTCTCCAATAAAGCAATACTTATCACATGTGCCGTGGAAGCGGCCATCCTCTTCGCATACGGTACATTCGAAACATTCCTCCCCCTTTATTCGGTCAGAAACGGCCTCAGCCCCTATGCGGTTGGGATACTCCTCTCTGCACAGGTTATCACGCTTGCCCTCTCAAAGCCTATTATGGGGAGATTCTCCGACAGACACGGAAGAAGGCCCCAAATATTTACAGGCGCATTAATCGCGGCAGCCTGCATAGGCATTTTTTCGCTTTTCAGGTCATTCATACCTTTACTTGCCCTGAGCATAGCCTTTGGCTTTAGCCTCTCGATAGTTACGTCGGCCTCATCCGCCTATGTTGCGGACCTGAGCAGCAGGGAGGCACGGGGTTCCGCAATGGGCCTGCTTGGCTCCATCATGGACATGGGACACACTACAGGGCCTTTAGTTTCAGGATTTGTGGCTGCATATTCAGGTTTTGGCATGGCGTTCAAAGGGGCATCTTTAGTTCTTGCAGTGGCCGCCTTTGTCTTCTGGATGAGGCGGGGAATAAAATTAAAGTCTTGTCTTAATAAAGAGGAGAGGTGATTCATGAAGAGAATATTTAAGCTTGTTCCATGGTCTGGTGGTTTTTCCAGCTTCTCTGGTAGGAGGATGGCTCTGGACGATTGGACCTCAATGGCCCTTTTATATAGCCTTTGTGATAGGGATGGCGGGTTTCCTTGCATATGCATGTGGGACCCGGGTGAAAAAAGAAGGTGACATGCGATGAAACAGGATGAAACAGATAGATGAATTAAATTGTTTAAATGAGGAGGAAAAAATGAAGAAAAAAACAAAACGGTTTTTTTCAGGATGGATCTTCGTAGTGAGCTTCTGGGCAGTCATGGGGATATCGATCCCTGGAGCGACAGAAGCAATCCAATTTGGGATCCCAAAGGATGAAGAAGGCACACGAATCTTCAAAGCAACTGAGCATCCTCATTATAGTGGACAGTTTTCTATCAAAGGAGCACAGGCTACCTTGGTCGGGAGCGTGCAGGATCAGTCTCCCTGGGATCACATGGATTACGCCGGAAAGCGCCTGATCCCCGTCTCCGGGATTATCGATATTCATGTGAATGAACAGACTAACACCGGTCTGGTTATCGCAGAATTTAACGAAGGGACAGATCGCTACCGGATCGTCTTCGACCGGTTCGCGGAGACGGCCCCCTTTCAGGATGGAGGTATTGCTACCCGGGTCTATGAGCATGGGGACTCTGGCAATGGAGACCCTCTTTATCCTAAGACCTGGCTTTATTTGGCAGGTTGGGGCAAGGCTGATCTGTTCAAGAACGGTGAGATCCTCTACAAGGACTATTCGGCACACTTCATGGTAATGGAACGGTCCCGTGACCCAAAAACACATCAGGTACACTATCCTGAGAAGAAGACGCTCCCGGGAGGAGAGACCGACCCGGCTGGGATGGAGGTCGATCTTTGGATCCGCTCGAAAGAGCTTAACAGCAAGAACCTTCCACCCTATGAGGTATTTCTTCATCTTTATTGGGACGAAGTGACTTGGAGATAATTTGCATTGGATGCGGGGGCAATACTTCTAACTTCTCCACACCTTTTCCCCAGCCTTTCCTCAGTTAATCCACAAAATAGTGGGTATGGTCTATAAAAAAATCACAATATATAGAAAAAATTCTTGACAAGGCAGTTTGTCTGGTGTACACTCTCGCTGCTTCTTTTGGATATTAACAATCTCTGAAATCTTTTACTTAAAAATCACCGTAATCATATTTATATATAGAGAGAAGGAGGAATTCTATGGCCACAAAAGAGATTATTGAGCCGCTACTTTCTCAAAATGCCATTAAGGTTTTAGAGAAACGTTATCTTGCCAAGAATGATAAGGGGCACGTCGTGGAGGACCCGAAGGAGATGTTCAGGAGGGTCGCCCGTAATATTGCAGAGGCAGACCTCCTCTATCATCCTGATGCGGATATCACAAGCAGTGAGGAAGAATTCTACCGCTTCATGGTAAAGAAAGAGTTCCTCCCCAACTCCCCTACCCTGATGAATGCAGGAAGAGAGCTTCAGCAGCTTTCAGCATGTTTTGTCTTACCGGTTGAGGACTCCATGGACGGCATATTTGAATCCGTAAAGCAGGCAGCCATCATCCATAAATCCGGCGGGGGAACAGGGTTTTCCTTCACAAGGCTCAGGCCCAAAAATGATGTTGTGCGCACTACAGGGGGAGTCGCCTCAGGTCCTATATCCTTTATGAAGGTCTTTAATCATGCTACAGAGGCTGTAAAACAGGGTGGGACAAGACGTGGGGCCAATATGGGCATCCTCCGTGTTGATCATCCGGATATATTAGAGTTTATAGATTGTAAATCAAATGAGAGCGAGATAACAAATTTCAACATCAGTGTCGCTGTTACGGACCGGTTTATGGAGGCTGTAGAAAGGGGTGAGCCTTATGAGCTGCTGAATCCGAGGACAGGCCAGGTCATATCAAAAATTTCCGCAACAGATGTCTTTAATAAGATCGCCGCTAATGCATGGAAGAATGGCGAGCCAGGTCTGTTCTTTATCGATACGACCAACAGGGCCAATCCTACTCCCCATGTCGGCTTTATAGAGGCGACAAACCCCTGTGGCGAGCAGCCGCTCATCCCTTATGAGTCGTGCAACCTGGGCAGCATAAACCTTGATGTCCATGTGACCTATAATGACGGAAAGGGGATTATTGACTGGAACAGGCTTGAGCGTACCGTGCGCACCTCGATCCACTTTCTTGATAATGTGATCGACATGAATCATTATCCTATCCGGCAAATAGAAGAGGTCACCAAGGGGAACAGGAAGATCGGTCTTGGCGTGATGGGATTCGCACGGATGCTCTTTAAGCTGGGGATACCTTATGACTCTGAAGAAGGAATAGAAACTGCCCGGAGTGTTATGAAATTTATACGCGATATTGGGCATAGTGAGTCTGAGAGACTGGCCCAGCAGCGTGGGGTGTTCCCTAACTGGGAAGGTTCTGTCTGTCAGAAAGAGGGGAAAAATCTCAGAAACGCCTATATCACTACGGTTGCACCAACAGGGACCTTGAGCATGATCGCTGATACCTCCGGGGGCTGTGAACCCGAGTTCAGCCTCATCTGGTATAAGAATGTGATGGGGGGTGAACATCTCCCCTATATGCTGGAGGCCTTCCTCGAAGTGGCAAGGTCTGAAGGCTTCCTGAGCAATGATCTGATTGAGAAGATCATCGGCAATCATGGCTCTATAAGGGGCTTATCCGAAGTACCGGCAAGGTGGCAGTCGGTGTTTGCGACAGCCCATGACGTATCACCTGAATGGCATGTCCGTATGCAGGCTGCATTTCAGGAACATACCGATAGCGCTGTATCCAAGACGATTAACCTCCCGCACAATTCAACAGCAGAGGATGTTAAAAAGGCGTACATGCTTGCCTATAAACTGGGGTGTAAGGGTATTACAGTTTATCGGGACGGGAGTCGTGCAGAACAGGTGATGAATGTAGGAACGACTCAGAAGACAGAAGTAGCCGCAGGCTTTAGCCCGCGTCCTAACCCGGAAGCCAAAAGTCAGAAGTCAGAAGAGAGTCTGTCCAATGGACAGCCGGCGCCCCAGATCATCCATCCAAGGCCAAGGCCAAAAACTACAACCGGGGTTACAAACCGGATGAAAACCTCCTGCGGTGACCTGTATGTAACTATCAATGAGGACGAGAGGGGGGGGGCTTTCGAGGTATTCTGTAATATGGGGAAGGCAGGCGGATGCGAAGGTTCACAAAACGAGGCTATCGGGAGGCTGATATCCCTTGCCTTTAGAAGTGGCGTAGCGCCACAATCGGTTATCAGGCAACTCATCGGGATTCGATGCAACAAACCCTACGGCCTTGGGAAAAATATCATACACTCCTGCGCAGATGCCATTGCAAACTCCCTCATGGAGTATCTGATGAGGAAATCAGAGGATGGCACTGAGAATATAAATGTGGAGCATGACCGGAGGATAGGGGCCGCATGCCCTGACTGCGGCTGCGAGATGGAATTCTCTGAAGGCTGCGAGAAGTGTAGTTTCTGCGGACATTCCAAGTGTTACTAATACAAACGCATTAACTAAAGTGACATCATACGAACGTAAGAAATGGCTTTAGACAAGGCGGACGACGAGGAAAACTGCAGGCGTACTTTTTGAGGTACGTCGAGGATTTTCCGAGGAGTCCAACGCAGTATAAAGACATTTATTGCGTTCGTATTAGGTCATAGAACCTTGACATCTCCAGTCTCCCCAGGCTATCCTGATGTCATGCCTTATACAAGTCACAGCCGCTCATTTAAAGAAAATCAATATGTATATCCTGTCCTTTCGAGGAGGTCAAGGGGTATCTCTATAGGTATAAACCTGAATCCGGATATGGTATGTAACTTTAATTGTATCTATTGCCAGGTAGATAGAAGCGGCCCTGCAGAAAAGGGGACAGATTTATTTTCGGCTGAGCCGAAAATAAATCTGTCCCCTTTTCTGCAGCATATATGCCATGAATTAAAAGAGACCTTAGATTTAGTCAAGACAGGCCGGATATCCTCTCTCTCCCCTTTTGACAGGATACCTGCTGAACTAAGGCATCTATCGGATATCGCCATATCCGGAGATGGCGAACCGACTACATCCCCCTATTTCTATGAGGTGGTCGAAGAGGTCCTAAGGATTAAGGGAAACTTCCCCATTGTACTGATAACCAATGCCTCTGGCCTCAACCGTCCAAAGGTCCAGCATGCTATTGACCTGATGTATCAGCATAATGGCGAGGTCTGGGCAAAACTCGATGCAGGGAGTGATGCCTACTATAGAGAAGTTTCTCGCACCAACGTACCGTTGCAGGACATAGTCCGTAATTTAATACTCACCGCACAAAGACATCCTATTATTATTCAGAGTTGTTTTAATAACATCGATGGGATTACTCCACCTCCGGATGAGATAGAGCGCTACTCTCTTTTACTTAAAGAGATATCAGAGAGTGGAGGGAAGATACGCCTTGTCCAAATTTATACAGTTGCAAGGCCACCCGCTGAGTCCTATGTTACCCCACTCGCTGAAAAGGAACTAACCCTTATAGCCAAAAAAGTAGAGGAGATCACAGATATACCTACGGAAATCTATGGTTGAGGTCTTGTCCTTTGCCTGATAATATCCTTAATCGCCAACCTCAACCCTAAGCAGCACCTTGAACCCTGTATCACCTTTAACCTCATCCGCCCACACATAACCTATCCCTCCGCTCGTCTGACTGACCGCATGGATTAACTCTGAAGACGATACCTTGTTCGTAGGGGGCGTAATCCCTTCCTGGAAAAACTTCTTGATCCAGTATGCCTTATAACGATCAATTGAGGTGCCCAGGACATTCTCTATAAACTTCTTTTTGATCGCCTCATCGTTATGCTCCATAGGTTTTATCTTGACGCTCCCCTCAGACATCTTCTCCCCAAGATAGACCTCCTTGACCTTATCCGCTGTAATGGTATTTGATGGATAGTCTTTACTAGAGATGATCGCAATTTCTCTCGCCGTAGCATAGGCATTCCCCCACAACAGCAACACCAGGATCCCTATCCCTAACCCCCATTTCACCATATTGTTCATAATCCTACCTCCCATTTTTTTATATGATTCCAGAGATTTTTTAAGAAGATTGCAGAAATTAATCACTGGAATCTTTTACTACATCTCTGTAATCAACCTTTATTAATCTGTCCCCAGGCATATTAGAATGCAAGCGCCCATTGAACGGCATATTCCATCCAGTTATCACTGCCCTGTTTAACAGATCTGGCTTCCCCTTTAACACAACTCCTGTAATTTATGTTATACCTGAGCCCCAGGATAGATTCAGTAGAATCAAAATTCTTTCCGAGTGAAATCAGGTAAGGATCATTCTCCTTAACCGACTGATGCTCCAATAAAAAATAGGGGACCCATTTATCTTTCCAGGTATATCTGATCAGTCCATAATAGGCTTTATTTGTAAAGGACCCGAGATTCGTTGCAGCCGCATCTTTATCCTTTATGGAAAAATACTCCCCTGTGAAGTCTATATCGGCTATTGAATACATCAGGGACATATTCAGTATGGTCTGGTCCACTTGTACTGTATCTGCACCAGTTGCCGGCTTATTATCCCCGTCTGCATTATCAGCATCGATCACTGAACCATCGTCCTTTATCTCTGCGATATGTCCTGACATACTTACCTTAAGCCCATGTACCAGTTCTGGTGACAGGGCCGCATTAAAGGCTAATCCCTTGCCTATGTTATTGTCTTCAATATTGTTGGGGCTGAGTATATTAACGCCCTTTTCTGACGTGATTTTGGGGCCATTGCCCAACGCGGCTCCATATTCCACTGTTCCCACTCCGGTACTGGCCCGTCCGGAAAGATAGACCCCAACAACATGGGTAGGCAGTATGCCGCCATCATCTTCAAACTTCAGGAACTCCGGTCTATCGATTGTCGGTTGAATCTGTGCCCCATGATGATAGGTGATATTCCAGAGACCCAGCGGGGTATGAAAACGCCCTGCCCGAACTCTCAGGGCATCACTGAAGGTGTATCCGATAGTAAACCTTTCTACGTCAATAACTCCATTTTCCAAAGCAATTTCCGACAGGACTTCTATATCCTCCAGCGATTCGGCAAGGAAGAGGTCAACTGCACCAACGGCAAAGTCGCCATGGCGAAACTCTTCAGCGCCATCTGTGCTCTTGGTGAATGTAACGCTGCCAAACCCTTTAAGCTCAAAAGCATAGCTACGGGGGCAGGGGATGCTTAACAACAAGATGGCACACAGCAAAATTAACATATCCATACCCTTCTTCATAATTACCCTTCCTCCTTAATGTTTTAATAAAAAGATTTTTTAAGGAACTTTTTCTCAAATGCAATGACTGGATGGCGGACAACGGCATCGGAAAACCTTATAACATACATAAAATATTTTTTCCAACAAAAAATTCATGTTTTTGCGAAAAACCCAGAGAAAGTCAATAACATGGCCAAGCGCCTGGCTAAAGGAATCTTTCTATGTCCTCCCATTCTGTAAGCGGCTGTGAGCATGTGAATTTCTGGCATATATAGACAGTAACCCTTCCCTCCTTCGATAACTTCCCTCTGGCAAATGCGGGTATAGATCGGTCCTCTGCAACCTTATGGATATCTGTCAGATAGATCACCTTGTTGGGGAGATACCTCTCACCAAGTCTCTGTAAGAACGTTCTGATCTCCTCACTATCCCTGCCTCCAACGACTGTGATCTCCTTGCCCCCTTCAATATAGAGATAAACAGATGAGAGGAGGGCTGAGTAATTGAATGGTGTTTCTATCGCGTCATCATAAAACAACCGAATCACTTGTTCAGCCATGGTACGATATTCTCTATTATCTCTATAGTAGGAAAGCTTGAGCAGGTTTGTTGTCACCACAGCATTACCGGATGGAAGCGGATGATCATTTCCTGTTTTTAACCTGTGAAAAAGTATATCATCGCCTCCTGCCGTGTCATAAAAACCACCCCGCTCCCTGTCCCGGAAAAGGTCTATCAAGGATTTCGTAAGACTCTCTGCCCATAACAGGTATCCCTCATCAAAGGTAGTCTCAAACATATCAATCGCTGCGGCAGTCACAAATGCGTAGTCGCTGAGGTCCCCACGCACCTTAGCCACCCCATCCTTCCACACATGGAGAAGGACGCTATCTCTATACAAGCTGGACTTTATAAACCCGATTGAGCTCTTTGCCGCATCGAGATAGGAGTCCCTCCCGCTTGCCTGGAATGCAGCGATCAGTGCAGATATCACAAGCCCATTCCATCCCGCTATAATCTTCGTATCCCGGAAGGGCCGAACCCTCTGCTCCCTGCAGGCGAATAACCTCTCCCTTCCCCTCCCGACGGTATTCCGGATCTCCTCCTCTGAAAGCCCAAACTCATGGGAGAGGGCCTTCAGCCCACGGTCTACATGTAACACATTCCTCCCCTCAAAGTTCCCTTCATCAGTAACACCATAGAAGCGACAAACCATTTTCGCGTCTTTTCCGAGGATAGATTCTATCTCTTCCCTGGACCATACAAAAAACTTCCCCTCTACTCCTTCACTGTCCGCATCCTGGGAGGAATAAAATCCTCCGTCAGGGTGATGCATCTCGCGCAGGAGATAGTTTAAGGTCTCCTCTGCAACATTTTTAAAAAGGGTGTCTCTGGTCACCCTGTAGGCATCGAGATAGACCTTAGATAAGAGGGCATTATCATAGAGCATCTTTTCAAAGTGGGGTATCATCCATCGCTCGTCCACCGTGTAGCGATGAAATCCGCCGCCTAACTGATCGCATATCCCTCCTTCTGCCATATTGCGCAGGGTATTTGCTATAGCCTCTATGGCCAGTGGATCACCGGTTCTTTTATAGTAGATGAGAAGGAGTGATAGCTGAGTAGGACTTGGGAACTTTGGCGCTGTACTGAAACCACCGTGAGATGGGTCATAATATCTGAGGAGTCGTGATGAGGCATTGTCTATATCTGCAAGGTTTATCTCTCCACCCGATGGGACCTTGTCTGTAATCCTGACCAGAACACTCTTAACCTCTGACGCTGTTGCCTCTATCCCCTTCTTCCTGTTACGATAGGCCTCTGCCACCGCAAGAAGGATCTCCGGAAGACCTTTAAGGCCTTGCCTTTCACGAGGGGGAAAGTAAGTTCCGCCAAAAAAGGGCTTGCCTTCAGGGGTCAGGAAGATCGTCAGGGGCCAGCCGCCACTTCCGCCGAAGAGCTGTAAGGCATACTGATAGACATCGTCAATATCGGGTCTCTCCTCCCTGTCAACCTTTATATTGATAAAGTTTTTATTCATCAGGGTTGCAATCTCTACATTCTCAAAAGATTCCTCTTCCATGACATGACACCAGTGACAGGCAGAATACCCGATGCTGAGGAAGATAGGCTTGTCCTCCTCACGCGCCTTTCGGAAGGCCTCTTCACACCAGGGATACCAGTCTACCGGATTGTGGGCGTGTTGAAGGAGATAGGGGCTTGTCTCATGGGTTAACCGGTTGGTATATTTATATTCCATTTACGCTTCCACCTTCAGGTACATTTCAAATAACCGTATAGAGATGGCTAAGAGGAAAGGACCTAAGAAAACCCCGAGAAATCCAAAGGCCATCATACCACCAACTATCCCGATGAATGTCAATACCCCATGAAATCCCAACTTCTTGCCGATAAAGTACGGCCTCAGAAAATTATCTATCATACTAATCACAAGCACACCCCATAAGATAAGGAATACCCCCTTTCCGATCATACCGTTATAGAGAAGCCATAAGGCAGCAGGTAACCACACCATAGGAGTACCGCCAAAGGGGATGAGCGCCAGGATAAACATGATGGTTCCAAAGAGCACGGGTGCCGGAAGGCCGAGTATCCAGAATCCGATCCCGCCTAATACCCCCTGAACCATTGCCGTAATAATCACTCCATAGATTACAGCCCTGATGACCACACCTGTCTCCCTTATAAAGACATCTATGTCCCGATG
Organism: Nitrospirota bacterium; assembly: GCA_023248395.1. Lineage (GTDB taxonomy): Bacteria > Nitrospirota > 9FT-COMBO-42-15 > HDB-SIOI813 > HDB-SIOI813 > JAHFEQ01. The sequence continues at coordinate 30,193 of JAHFEQ010000005.1, read as the reverse complement.
CGGTATCAGGGCAGCCCCCTTTATCTTCTCAAGCAGGCCCTCCCCATCTCTAAAGATAAAAAAGAGCAGCAGAACAGCAACCGCAAACTGGAATATAATCGACAGGATATTTCCTGTGGCCGAACTTAGATAGGTGATTATCACCTTTCCAAAATCTTGAAGGTTGCTGATTATCGTTTCTTTGAGTGTCTCATCTCTGAGAGGGATAAGGTGTGATACCCTATCCATGAGCTCTGGTATGAGAGGTAGCACCGCATTATAGGCATAAGCGATCTGGTCAACCAGAGACCTCACCACCAGAATGGCCGGAATAAGGAAAAAGAGTATAATACTTCCAACAGCAATTAAGGAACTGAGCGATGAGCGCCCCCTAAGGAGACCGCGCATCCAAGCATAGATGGGCCAGAATGTAACCCCTATGATGACAGCCCAGAGTATGGACTTATAGAAAGGCCGGAATATGAGATGAATACCATACAGGCTAAGGACCGAGATAGCAAGTAGAAAAACGGTCATAATACGATTACGGTCTATCTTCACAACTCAAGCCCTCATGATCTTTTTTTGTAGCATAACAGAGTAATCCCTCACGGACGGGTGGGGCCGTTGCCTCTGAGCGACTTGCCGGGAGCAGTTGGGTACCTATCAAGGCGAGCAGGCGGAGGAAAGCCAGCCCTTTAGAGGCTGGAAGGCTTCCCCGCCTGCGAGACTTAAGATAGGTCAACTGCGAAGGCCAGGAGCGAAGGGGCAACGGCCCCACCCGTCCGTGAGGGATTACAGTAACAGATATTCGTTTTCTTGACAATATACCCGGCATAGTTTATCCTAAACCTACTCTAATAGAGAATACGATGAGACGAAAGATAAGGTGTAAGGTAACCACATAGGTGGAGACAGCAGCACAGACAGAAGTAGGATCCAGGCAGAGGGGGGTCTATTTAAAAGTCTATGACTTCTTCAGTTCGGTCAAGTTAGCAGTCGTAGTCTTCTTCCTTTTGGCAACCGGCTCCATCCTGGGAACCGTAATAGAACAGGGGCTTGACCCGCAGGAATATATAGAACGGTATGGGGAGAAGTGGTACTACTGGATCAATCTCTTCAACCTTACCAATCTATATCATAGCTGGTGGTTTACCCTCTTACTGGCCCTTCTGGCCACAAACCTCGCAGTCTGTCTCTCAAAGAGGCTGCCCTCTATATGGAGGGCCTATTATGTAGTCGACTGTGATTTTACGCATAACCTTGTCCAGAATCTCAAAAACTGTACCATAATCAAATTTCAGGGCAATGCTGAAGAGGCTAAACATAAGATTGCATCTCTATTAAAGGGGCACAAATATAAGCTCTGGGTAGAAAATAACCCCCCAGAAAATAGTGCTGAAGACATCTCAATCTTTGCCGCTAAAGGAAGAATAGGGAGACTGGGCTCTACAATAACGCATATCAGTATATTTATCATCCTTACGGGGACTGTGGTCAGTAGTGCGATTGGGTTCAGGAGCTTCTACCCTGTCTATGAAGGTCAACCTCTCTATGTCCCTCAGGGAGACTTCTATGTGTCTCTGGATAAATTCTGGATAGACTATAATGAGAACGGCAGTATAAAAGATTATTTTAGCAAGTTATCTGTAGTAGATCATGGTAAGAAGATGATGACGAAGACCATCCAGGTCAATGATCCCCTGCAATATAAAGGCTTCTGGTTTTACCAAAGCAGCTATGGACTGGCATGGGACAGGGTTGATAAGGCGCTTATCCGTATCATAGATAAAAAGAGCGGGAAAATAGTAGTTGAAGAAGCCCTTGACTTCAGGAAGGAGAAGGAGATAAAGGGAACTGGCTTGCGGTTGAACGTTACCAATTTTGTATCCCACTTCGCCTATGACGCCCAGAGAAAACAGGTATATGCTAAGTCACCTGAACATGAGAATCCAGCGGTTCAACTTGAAATTGTGGAGGACGGAAACCTCATAGCGACACCATGGCTATTCTATGATCCAAAATTGCACAACATGTTCCCTATAGAGAAATCAAAATTTGATTTTATCTTAGCCGATTACAGATCTCCCCAATACTCAGGTCTTCAGATGGCAAAGGACCCTGGAGTTAATCTGGTCTGGATCGGAAGCGGACTACTGATGGCGGGACTTTTTATATCCTTTTTCATATTTCACCGGAGGCTGTGGATTAAGATCGAACCCTCTGAAAAGAGTGCATTAATATATCTTGGTGGCCTTACGAATAAAGACTCTTATGGCTTTGAAAAAGAACTTAAGAGTATCGTAGAGTCTTTTTAAGACAGGAGGAAACAACTTATGTTCAACTCTTTTTTTCTCTCTGATATCCTATTATGGGTCTACCTGATAGCATCCTGCTGTTATATCGTTTACATGGCACTGAAGAAAGACTGGATAGGTCATTTAGCATTTGCACTGACAGTTCTGGGCTGGCTGGTTAATACAGCGGCACTTGTTGTCAGAACCATAGAAACAGGAAGGGCCCCCTATGCAAATCTATACGAGACAATGGTTCTCCTCTCCTGGTTAGTGATTATGGGTTATATCGCCATAGAACTGAAGTATTCCAGCAGGTTGAGGATTGTGGGGGCTGTTATTGTCACTCTCGCATTCCTTGCAATTGGAGCGGCAGCCATGTTACCATACCGATATCAGGCTATAGAGCCACTGATACCGGCCTTACAGAGTAACTGGCTAATCCTCCATGTCATCACAACATTTGTCGGCTATGCAGGTTTTGCAATAGCCTTCGGTATCGGCATCATGTATCTACTCAAAGAACGTTCAGAGCAGAGAGGTAAACCTTCTTTTTTTGACAGGTTTCCCAGCTCAGAACTTCTTGACGACCTGAATTATAAGTTTATTGCCATAGGATTTCCATTTGTAACCCTCGGTATCATACTCGGTGCCATATGGGCCAACTATGCCTGGGGAGGATACTGGAGCTGGGATCCGAAGGAGACATGGTCACTGATTGTATGGTTTATCTATGCAGGCTACTTCCATGGAAGGCTTGTACGTGGATGGCGGGGCAGAAAGACCGCCTATTTTTCTATCATTGGATTTATTGCAGTTGTATTCCTCTACTGGGGGGTAAGCTTTGTACTCCCGGGACTGCATGCCTATGCGTAACAGGATGAGGTCTTGAGGTGGCTGAGTTTGTTATAGACGAAGAGAAAAGGGCCAAGAGCAGCGGCAAATTCAGTGCCCTTATTATTGCTGTCGTCATCCTGGCAGGAATCATTGGGATGGTATGGATGAAGAGCAGCAAATATGAACCGGTAGTCGCAGGCGCATACGTCCCTGACTTTACACTCAAGGATATGAATGGTAAGGAGTATATCCTCTCTTCCCTGAAAGGCAAGGTGGTGTTTATAAACTTCTGGGCCACATGGTGCAAGAGCTGTAAAGATGAGATGCCCTCTATGCAGATCCTTTATACCTATCTAAAAGAAAAGAACGTACCCTTTGAAATGCTGGCTATAAGCATGGACAGGGTGACCACCCAAAAGGAGATAGGCCCTTTTGTTTCCAGCCTGGGTCTTAAGTTTCCGATCCTTCTCGACCCCTGGGGTAAGACGGATGGTAAGTATAAGCTGACAGGCGTTCCGGAGACTTATATCATCGATCAGGAAGGAAAGCTCGCTGAGAAAGTGATCGGACCGAGAAATTGGGAAACCATAGCAGCAGTTCAGACTATTTTTAAGCTGCTTAATATCAAACCGGAGACTGAAACAAAAGGAGGTTAGGATGGAAGCGGGTCACCTTTCTGTATTTGTAGCCTTTTCTGCCGGACTTCTATCCTTTGTCTCACCCTGTGTGCTCCCGCTAGTTCCCTCGTTTGTGACCTATATCACGGGGCTGACCTTCGAGGATATTACCTCAAGCAAAGACCGGGCGAGGGTCCGGTTCATCACGATCACCAATTCGCTCACCTTTATTGCCGGATTTACAACCGTCTTTGTCCTCTTCGGCGGGTCAGCAACTTACATAGGAAAGATCTTATTGACCTACCAGGATATTGTCCAAAAGGTGGGAGGAGTCCTGATCGTCCTGTTTGGTCTTTATATCATGGGGGTACTTAAACTTGACTTTTTAACTTCGGAGAAGAAAATACATATAGAACATAAGCCTGCGGGTTATTTCGGGTCTTTTGTCGTCGGGATGGCATTTGCCGCCGGATGGACGCCATGCGTGGGACCGATATTAGGTTCAATACTCCTCTATGCCAGTACGACAGGGTCCGTGGCTAAGGGGATGGGACTTCTGGCTGTATATTCGCTTGGACTCGGTCTCCCCCTCTTTATCTCCTCCCTCGCCATTAATTCATTCATATCCACCTTTAAGGTTATTACAAAGTATATGAGGTGGATCACCATCACCAGTGGCTCCTTCCTTATCATCATCGGGGTGATGATATTTACCAACTCTTTCACCCTCCTCACAGCATGGTTTCAGCAGCATGGCATAGGTTGGAGCATAGAACTGTAGAGGAGAAATCTTGCCATCCTATGATGTCATCGTTGTAGGTGCTGGTCCTGCGGGTACTACAGCAGCTTACGAACTTGCAAAGGCAGGGCTAAATGCGCTTATCCTCGAAAAGGAGAAGTTCCCCCGGTATAAACCATGCGGCGGCGGTCTCTCCCTGAAAATAGACCGGGTCCTCAAGTTTAGTATAAAAGAGGTTATAGAGGCGACTGTTAGGGGGGTATACTTTAGCTATCAACAGAAGGAGGGGCTCTGCCTCCTCTCTGACAGACCGATAGCCTACATGGTTATGCGGGATAGATTTGACTCTCTCCTGGCATCGGAGGCATCAGGGGCCGGGGCAACTTTTTTGGATGGGAGCCGGGTAAAGGGTATTTCTCATGCTAAAGGGGGCTATGATGTATTTACGGAAGATAAGGTCTTTAACTGCAAATATGTCATAGGGGCAGATGGTGCTAATGGCGTTATCAGAAGATTCACACACCCGCAGAAAATGCGAGCTGTAGCAGCCTCTATCGAGGCAGAGATACCTGTAGACCCGCATGCAGCTGACAGGCATAATCATTACATCCATATCGACTTTGGCGCCATCCCCTATGGATACGCATGGGCCTTCCCCAAGAAAGGGTGCCTATCTGCAGGTATCGCAGGATTTCGAGGGATTGTTAAACAGCCCAAGGGGTACTTTGATACGTTTATAAAGAGACAGGATACGATCAGCAGAATTGAAGGATATAAGCATCAAGGGTACCCCCTCCCATTATTCAGAAATCCTCAACATCTTACAAAGGATGGCATTATGCTTGTGGGTGATGCAGGAAATCTTGTAGACCCCTTTTTTGGCGAAGGGATCTACTATGCGATGAGGAGTGCCCAGATCGCATCCACCGTAATCTCTGAGGCGATAAACAAAGGGAGTTCTGATCTGTCCAGATATGATGCACTCATTGGAACTGAATTATATACAGAATTTCAGGCCGCCCAAAAGATCTCTTACGTGATATACACCTTTCCAATGATGTGGTATAATCTCCTCTTTGAGAGGCCGGAACTCGCAGAAAAATACTACAATGTCCTCAGGGGTGATAGCAGGTATACACTCTTTTTAAAAGAGCTTAAGGCGAATGCTGGCTCTTTAATGAAGACGGCTATTAAAAGAAGTCTTGTGCAACTCTTCAGCTAACATTAAGATGCCTAACGGTTTTAAACTACTCACTGTATTCGGGATACCCATCTATATTAACTACACCTGGTTTATTGTATTCTCCCTCGTTGTCTGGACACTTGCGATGGGTTATTTCCCGCAGATGGGGCCAGACTACAGGCCTTTAACCCAATGGACTATGGCCTTTGTCACTGCGTTTATCCTTTTCACCTCAATACTCATGCATGAGCTTGCACACTCCTATGTTGCCCAGCGTCAGGGGATCAGGATCAAGAGCATCACCCTCTTCGTATTCGGCGGTATTGCACACATGATCGGCGAATCCCGGAGCCCCAGAGGCGAGATGAAGATCGCTGCAGCAGGACCTGTATTAAGTCTGCTCATTTCAGGAACATTCTGGGGTATCAACTACTTTTCCAAAATGTGGATGAACGCTTCCTCTGTACCGACGATCTCATATTTCCTGACCATTACAAACCTGTTCCTGGCATTATTTAATCTCATTCCTGGTTTCCCCCTGGATGGCGGAAGAATACTCCGGGCTATTATCTGGGAAAGGACCGGGAATCTCAGTAAGGCAACACTTATTACGAGCCGTATCGGCAAAGGATTCGCCTTATTTCTGATTATCAGTGGATTCTGGGATATCTTCCAGGGGACCTTTATCAATGGGTTATGGTTAATTTTTATAGGGATATTCCTGCAGCAGGCGGCAGAGGAGGGGTACAGGCAGACGCTGCTCCATCGCACCTTATCCTCTGTAAAGGTCCGGGATGTGATGACAGCACCTGCAATTGTTGTTGATGGTGATATAACCCTTGACAGGATCGTGAATGATTTTTTCTTCCACTATCGGTTTAATAGCTTCCCTGTAGTATCTCATAATACCCTCGTCGGTATCATATCTATCCATGATATCAAGGAGGTCAAAAAAGAGATGTGGCCTTATACATTGGTTAAAGATATAATGTGTCCTGACCTGTCCGCTTTTGCTATTTCACCTGAGAGTGGCGTACTCGAGGCATTAGAAAGGATGGTAGAAAGTCAGCATGGCCGCCTTGTGGTCATGAAGGATGAAAAGGTTATGGGTATCATCAGCCAGCGTAATATCATGCAGATGTTAAAGTTAAAAACGGATCTGGGCAGGGCTTAAACACGATGACTAAGAGGCTAAATATACTATACTGCTCGTCTGAAGTAACCCCCTTTTCTAAGACAGGAGGGTTAGGAGATGTGTCAAGCGGCCTGCCCAGGGCCCTCAAAGAAATCGGTTGCGACATCAGGGTTATTACACCGGGATATGCGAGACCGTCAGATACGTCCGACAAATTGGGAAAGATCGTAGAATCACTCCCAATAAGAATAGGGGAGCGGAGTGAAGAAGGCGGGCTTTATGAAAGCCGGTTACCCAATACCAGCGTCCCTGTCTACTTCGTATCCCATGATAAATATTTTAACAGGAAAGGACTCTACCAGGAAGATGGAAATGATTATGCGGACAATCTTGAACGATTCACCTTCTTTTCCATGGCTGTACTCTACACGATCAAAAAGTTGGGTTGGAAGCCTGACATCATCCACTGTAATGATTGGCAGACATCGCTTATTCCAGTGTACTTAAAAGCGATGGTAAAAGAGGACAAAGATCTAATAGATTTTTACAAAAGTTGTGGCACCCTCTTTACTATCCACAACTTAGGTTATCAGGGGCTATTTATGGGAGATAAATTCCCCCTTACTGGCCTTAGATGGACTGTATTCAATATGAATGGGCTTGAATTCTACGGAAAAATAAACCTCCTCAAAGGGGGTATCCTCTTCTCTGATATTGTCAATACAGTCAGTCCTACCTACAGTCAAGAGATACAGACAGAAGAGTTGGGTCATGGACTTCATGGGGTGCTTCAGGCAAGGAGAGGTGACCTCTACGGTATCCTGAATGGGGTTGATTATAAGGAGTGGGACCCTTCGATCGATAAACATATTGCTGCACGGTACAGTCTCAAGTCGACCTCCCGGAAAAAGATATGCAAGAGAGACCTCCAGAAAAACTGTGGATTAACAATAAAAGATGTCCCAATCATAGGTATTGTATCGAGATTAGACGACCAGAAAGGTTTTGACATCCTGATAAAGATCATGGATGAACTCATGCAGTTAGAGATTCAGATGGTTATACTGGGCACAGGCAGGCCCAAATACCAGGATATCTTAAAGAGGTTTGCAACAAAATACCCAACGAAGATATCTGTTAATCTATTTTTTGATGATACCCTGGCACGCAAGATAGAGGCGGGGGCTGATATCTTCCTCCTCCCCTCTAAATACGAGCCATGTGGTCTGAACCAACTCTACAGCTTCAGATATGGCACTGTGCCTGTAGCCCATAAGACCGGGGGGCTTGCGGATACAATAATAGATTATACCCCCTCCAATATAGCTATGGACAGGACTACAGGTTTTCTATTCAACCATTACAGCGCAGAGGATTTATTAAAGGCAATCCTCCTTGCGCTCTCTGTTTATGGAGACAAGGCCCGGTGGAAGAGATTAATCACGAGTGGCATGAAATCCGACTTCTCATGGAAGCGTTCCGCAGGGGAATATGTAAAGCTATATAAGAAGGTACGGGGGAAAATTAAAGAGCAAAGATAAAAAATCAAAAGGAGGATTATATCGGTGAAGATCGGCATACTCACAGGTGGTGGTGATTGCCCCGGGCTTAACCCTGCTATCAGGGCTGTGGTGAAAAGATCACTAAAATTGGGGTATCAGGTCGTAGGCATCCGGGATGGATGGAAGGGGCTACTGAATCTCAATTATGAAACCCTGGATTCAGAGAAGGCCTCAGGAATACTTCACTTAGGCGGCACGATACTCGGCACATCCAGGACAAACCCCTTTGCAACAGCAGATGGACCACAGAAGGCTATAGAGAATATAAAACAACTGGAGATCGATGTCCTGGTAGCCATTGGGGGAGATGACACCCTCGGTGTCGCCTATAAATTATACGGTATGGGGGTTAATACCATAGGGATACCCAAGACAATAGATAACGACCTCTCAGCCACCGATTTTACATTTGGCTTTGACTCTGCGGTCAATATTGTGATGAATGCCCTCGATAACCTCCACAGCACGGCAGAATCACACCATAGAGTCCTTGTAGTGGAGGTTATGGGAAGACATGCAGGATGGATTGCGACCTATGGCGGCCTTGCAGGTGGTGCAGACTATATCCTTATCCCGGAGAAACCTTTCACAATCGAGGAGGTCTGCGATAGCATAAAGAGGAGGCATAGCGTTGGTAAGACATTTAGTATCATCGTTGTGGCAGAAGGCGCTGTCTTAGCAGAGGCGGAAAAGATGATCACAAGGGATACGAAGACAGATGCCTTTGGACACGTCCAGCTTGGGGGCATCGGCAAATTCTTATGTGAAACGATAGAGAAGAAGACGGGGTTTGAGTGCAGGGATGTGGTATTAGGACATCTTCAACGCGGAGGGAGTCCTACCGCTTTTGACAGAATACTCGCCACCCGTTATGGGATTGCAGCCGTTGACCTCATCCAGAAAAGGGACTTTGGGAAGATGGTTGCCCTCAGGGGAAATCAGATCGTGGCGGTCAGCCTTGAGGAGGGAATAAAACGGTCAAAGACAATAGACATGGATATCTATGAGATAGCAGAGACCTTCTTTGGATGAAAACACGGCTTCATCTTCACATAAGCGGCATAGTTCAGGGTGTATTTTTCAGAGATTCAACCAGAGAGGTGGCGCAAGCCAGGGGGCTTACTGGATATGTTACAAATCTTCCGGATGGCCGTGTAGAGGTGGTTGCAGAAGGTGAAAAGAAAGATATCGATAGTCTGGTCCAATGGTGCCATGCAGGTCCTCCACGGGCAGTCGTTAAATCTGTAGAAATACATATTGAGTCATATAAAGGTGAATTTATGATATTTGAGGTTAGGAGATAAGTGAATAGACATGAAAAAGATTAACTTCGCCATGGCCTTACATTTTCATCAGCCGGTGGACAATTTTGATCATGTATTTAAGGAGGCCTATGAGAAAAGCTATAGCCCGTTTATAGACGTCCTGGAGAGATATCCGGAAATGAAGGTATCCCTCCACTACTCCGGAAGCCTTCTTGAATGGATTGAGGCCAACAAGCCAGATCTATTGAAAAGGATTGCCGAACTGGTAGCAAAAGGCCAGGTAGAGATGATGACCGGAGGGTTTTATGAACCCATCTTATGTGTGATACCCCGAAGGGATTGTATAGGACAGATCAGTATGTTGACGGAATATATAAGGGAGAAATTTCATACAGAGGCTGAAGGGATGTGGCTTACCGAACGGATATGGGAACCACAGCTACCGAGTGTCCTGAATGACGCCGGGGTTAGGTATCTGATAGTTGACGACACACATCTCCGTTATGCCGGCCTGCAGGAACATCAACTTTACGGTTACTATTCTACAGAAGACGAAGGGAAGGTGGTCTATTTATTCCCTTCCAGCGAAAGACTCCGATACTCAATCCCCTTTAGAGAACCTCATGAAACGATAGAATGTTTGCGAAGTCTTGCTACAGAGGAAGGGGATCGTGTGTTGGTTTATGGGGATGATGGAGAAAAGTTTGGTCTTTGGCCCGAAACATATAATTGGGTCTATAATCAGAGATGGCTTGAGAGATTCCTTGATACCTTAATCCGTGAATCTTCCTGGATCAACATAACTACCCTAAGCGGTATTTATAAAAATATTCGTGCCCATGGGAGGGTATATGTACCAACTGCCTCTTATAGAGAGATGATGGAATGGTCTCTGCCTGCTGAAAGCGGCAATCTTTTTGAAGAGGTTTTAAATGAAGTACAGGCAAGTGGTAAGGAGAGATTTTATGTCCCCTTTTTGCGCGGCGGGTTCTGGAGGAATTTCCTTGAAAAATATCCAGAGGCAAATCATATGCATAAGAAGATGCTTCGTGTAAGCAATAAGGTATCAAAACTTGCAGAGGGTAATAACCAGGCCTTAAGTCCGGCACATATAGGAAGAAGTGTTGCGAGGAAGGGGGAGGGTCTTGCCCCGAATATCTATGAAGCCCATTTAGAATTATGGCGTGGGCAGGTCAACTGTCCCTATTGGCATGGGATATTTGGGGGACTCTACTTGGGACATCTCAGGGCAGCAGTCTATAAGCACCTTATAAAGGCAGAACGGATAGCGGATGAGGTAACGCTTGGCAAAGAGGGCTGGCTTGAAGTAGAGGCCTTTGACTTTGATTGTGATGGAAGTGAGGAGTTAGTGGTAACCATGCCAGAGATATCTTTCGTTGTGGATACCCATAAAGGGGGCATGCTAACAGAACTGGATTATAGACCCTCTTCCTACAACCTTCTCAATACCCTTGCCAGAAGGCCAGAGGTCTACCATAAGAGAGTCCTTGCTAACAATAATAGAGGCCAGAGTGGCGAGGCCCCACACTCTATTCATGACATCACCCGATCCAAAGAGACCGATTTGCATCTCTATCTGCACTACGATTCATATCGAAAGGGAATGCTAATAGATCATATATTTGGCAACAGTACTACATTAGACTCTGTCATACAAAATAGATATGAAGACCTTGGAAGATTTCCCTTCATACCCTACGTCTCCGTTATAAAGGATTTAAGGAATGGGAAGGCTATCATCTTACAGGGTGAAGGTCTTGTTTATAGTAACAGGATCTGTATTACAAAGGAGATAAAGATAGTGAGTGGAAGCCCTGATATGGAATTTAATTATAATGTAAAAAATGTAGTGGGCGACACAATTGATCTCTGGTTTGGGCCCGAGTTTAATTTCGCGATGCTGGATGGAAATTCCGATTTCTGCAAATATTACCTTGAAGGGGGCTCACTTGAAGACTCTTGTCAGAGAAGCAGAGGAGAGAGCAAAGATGTATCCTCCATCGGCATTAAGAATCAGGTCATCTCTACAAACATAAGTCTGTCTTTCTCTAAGAGCTGTACCCTCTGGAGGTATCCGGTAGAGACTATCTCACAATCAGAAAGTGGGTTTGAAAGGGAATATCAGAGCTCAGTGCTTATCCCCCATTGGAAATTTATCTTAACCGAGGGCGGGGAGTGGAGTGTAAAGATACGACTCGTTATGCAGAGGATTTGACAGCAGCTTCCTCTTTCTCAAAGATTTTGATAAATATTTCTACGATATTCGGATCAAACTGCGTCCCGGCAAATCTTCTGAGTTCACCGATTGCAGCCTCCATGGGGAGGGCCTTCCGGTAAGGCCTGTCTGTGGTCATCGCATCAAACGTATCCACTACGGAGAGGATGCGGCAGGAAAGTGGTATTGCCTCACAACTCAGACCGTCAGGATATCCTCTGCCATCATAATATTCCTGATGGTGGCGTATTAACGGCTTTAGATTTTTTAGGGCCTCAAGAGGGGATATAATCTTTTCCCCAATTTCTGCGTGTCGCTTCATAATCTCGAATTCCTCCGGTGTAAGCCTCCCCGGCTTATTGAGAATATGGTCAGGTATCCCTATCTTTCCTATGTCATGAAGAAGACAGAGATATACAAGCTCCTCCTGCTGCTGCATGGACATCCCCACTTCATTCGCAATCCCTTTTGCATACTCAATAACTCGCTCTGAATGGCCATTCGTATAGTGATCTCGCGCATCTAAGGCACTGCTTAAGGATGTGACAATCTCATAGAGTGATTGGGGAGAAGAGTCTATCGACAACATCTTCTTTAATTGTTCTGTTAAATCCATAGTAATTTCCCGACTATTATCAAACCGGCTCAGGGTCTTCATAACAAAAAATGTCTCAAAGACCTTTTTATTCCAGGATCTTAGGTTCTGGGTATCGGCAGGGTCAAATGCGAATATCTGATCCCCACCTTTGTACTTTGCCAAATACATGGCCTGATCTGAAAGTTGCAGGAGTACAGTAGAATCATCCGTGTGATAAAAATAGGTGGCCATGCCTATACTAATGCTTACCCCTCTATTCCCCTCCTTAAATCGCTCCCTCATCTTTTTCATGATTCTATTTGCCACCAGGAGTCCCTGATCATAGGATGCCTCTGGCAGCAGGCAAATAAACTCATCTCCACCATAGCGCGCAACGATATCTATTGCCCTCGTATTATCCTTTAAGCATTGGGCTAATTCATACAGGATACTGTCCCCCTCCTGATGACCATAGGAATCGTTAATCGACTTAAAGTTATCAACATCTATCATTAGTATTGAAAAGGGGTTATTGGTTCTCTTTGAACGAAGCACCTCTTCCTGATAGCTTTCAAGAAAAGATCTGTGGTTAAGAAGTTTTGTAAGTCCGTCTGTCTTTGCCTGCAGTTTTATCTGCTCATACAATTGTGCATTCTTGAGGGCATTTGCCGATGTGTTGGCAACAACCTGGCAGAATTTTATTTCCTCTGTCGAAAACTCATGGGTCTTTCTTCTTATTTTCAAGAACAGTGTACCTATGACCTCTTCCTGATAGGCAATAGGTATCACCAAAAGCGATTTTATGTTTATCTGGTCAAGGAGTTCTCGTACATTACTCATGAGGGGCTCGGCAGTTATATCATTAATAACGACAACCTCATTGCTCTTTAATGCTTTGAATATCTCCGGATATTTTTCTAGGTCTATCTCAAGTCGGTCGATCTCAGGGGCATCATGTGAGGCTACTACATACCCATGTTTTTGTTGACCATCGGTAAGAATTATGGAACATCTGTCTACATGAATATACCCTGCCACCTTATTGACTATTATTCCCAAGACCTCCTTTATATCCAGGGTTGAAGAAACGCTCTTTGTTATTTCCAGCAGGATCTCTAACTTCCTCTTCTCTGCCTCAAGGTCTACAGTCTTACTATAATGAGTCCTCGTCTGTTCAGCCAAATAGCCATAAAACAGTGACATAATAAATAGAAAAGGGGGTCTCAACATGATGCCTTCATCATGTATTACTGCTTCTAATTGTCTATTGTGAAACAGCATAATAGTGTAAACAACACTCACAATCGCGGTATTACGGATTATTGTCCTAAGGTCAGAACTAAAGGTTGTGGCAATAATGACCAGAAAGTAGACTAAGTAGAATTCTGATGAGGAGTCACCTGTCATGTAAATGCCCAAAGACACAAAGACTGTATCCATCATAACGAATACGTAGTCAAACCATTTTTTTGAGAAAACATGTTCGGGTATATAGGTTAAGACTAAATTGGATAAAAGGAGGGTGCAAATTATAAAAGTCTGGGAACTCAGCAGGGAGACACGCCCCCGGGAAAACAGCATGAGAAATGATGTAATAATAATAACTAACCATCTTAATAATAAAACCGTCTTTTTTTTCCCCAATCCTGAGTTATTCACTTAAATATATATCCCTTTTCTGGTTTTAATAATGTTGAGTACAAAGATACTATTCGGATATCCAAAAATTTCTCTTGACAGGGGAAAAATAATTGGTATAATTTTCATAATTCCTATCGGAATAGTAGGATATTGAAAATGCGGTTTTCAGTTAAAAGTGACTATGCAATCACAGCAGTCTTAGATATGGCCCTTAATGCCGATAAAGGCCCCGTCCATGTAAGGGCGATTGCCGGACGACAGGCCATTCCGATGAGATTCTTAGAGCAAGTCATGGCATCCCTGAAAAAGGCCGGCCTTGTAGAAAGCATCCGTGGAGCACAAGGTGGCTATGTATTGTCAAGAGACCCCAGGACAATTAGTGTGGCTCAAATAGTTGAGGCAATTGAAGGGCCTATAACCCCGATGGACTGCACTAATGGTGCATTTGAGCACAAGTGCCCTCAGATAAATGGATGCGTTGTTAAGGAAGTATGGGAGGATGTTCGTAGGGCTATTACAGGTGCGTTAAGTAAAGTAAGTATAGAAGATATGTACAAGAAAAAGAGAGAACAAGAAAAAACAGTAATGTATCATATATAAATATAAACTGGTTTATTAAAATCAAGGAGGGGTCATATCTATGGAGCAGAATATTATTGAGACAGACATTCTTATTATAGGAGGTGGAACAGCAGGGTGTTTAGCTGCAGTTGAGGTAAGGGAACGATTTCCAAATCTCAGCGTCACTATCATGGAAAAGGCACACATTGACAGGAGTGGCTGTCTCGCAGGGGGCATGAATGCGATAAATGCCTATCTGAACCCTGGAGAGACCCCTGAGAGCTTTGTAAAGTACGTCAGATTTGATTCCTGTGGTTTAATCAGGGAAGATCTCGTATTGAGTATGTCAAAGCTGTTCGAGTATTGCGTGAAGAAGGTAGAGAAATGGGGCCTCCCTATTCTGTGTGATGAAAAAGGAAACTACATACCGCGAGGCAGATGGAATATTAAGATCAATGGTGAGTCTTTAAAACCTATTATTGCAAAGGCTGCAAAGAATGCCGGGACAAAGGTTTTAAATTGGGTTGTGGCTACCAATTATTTAGTCGTAGATGGCAAAGTCGGAGGTGCCGTTGGTGTCAGCATAAGGAATGGAAACCTATTTATAGTGAAGGCAAAGGCAACCATTATCGCAACGGGCGGTGCTGCCGGGATTTATAAACCAAACAATGCTCACGATGCACAACATAAGACATGGTATTGCCCCTATAACACAGGCGCAGGATTTGCCATGGGCATAAGGGCCGGTGCTGAGATGACGAGTTTTGAGATGCGCTATATCGGTCTGCGTGTCAAAGATACAATAGCCCCAACGGGGACTATAGCCCTTGGTGTGGGAGCCCCTCAAATCAATTCAAAGGGAGAGAAGTTTATGGCGACGAAATACGCCCATATCGGGGGAGACGGTGCCCCTACCCCATACCGGTCACATGGGCCAATCCAGGAGATAAAAGAGGGACGCGGTCCTGTCTATTTAGATACGCGTCATATAACATCTCAACAGGCAAGAGATCTTAAGTCGGCATTCCTTGACATGTATCCTTCCATGGTTCTCTACTGGGCAGCGAATGAAATAGACCCCTCAAAAGAACCTGTTGAAGTCCAGACTACCGAACCTTACATAGTAGGGGGACACACCCAGTCTGGTTATTGGATCGATGTCAACCGTAAGACAACCCTCGATGGTCTATATGCAGCGGGCGACGTATCGGGTGGTGCGCCATACAAGTTTGTAAGTGGCTGCTGGGCAGAGGGGGTCATCGCCGCAATGAATGCTGGGGAGTATGCCCAGAAGAATGAATTCATGGAAATACCAGCAGATATTATCGAGGAGGAACAGAATCGGGTCTTTGCTCCACTTCTTAGCTTTACTAACAAAAAGGATGGAATAAGGCCTTACGACATGGAGGTCAGACTCCAGAAGATCATGGAGGAATATGCAGGGGGAGCGGCAACCTTTTATGAAGTCAGCGAGGAGAGACTCCATGTAGCTAAAAGACGCCTCTCTACACTGCCAGACCAATTTAAACACCTTATAGCAGAAGAGCTTCATGAACTTATGAAGGCGCATGAGGTAATAGACAGGGTCTATGTTGCCCAGACCCTTGTGGAACACATGTTGTATCGAAAGGAAACCAGATGGCCTGGATATTGTACCCGGACAGACTATACTGAGAGAGATGACGAGCAGTGGCTCAAATTTGTAAACTCAAGAAGGGATGTTGTCACAGGAAATATTGAGGTATTCACAAGGCCTTATGAACAGATAGTCCCTGGGGACAGGTATAAACCAAGGTAATAAAGATTGATTATAGAGATGTAAAAAAAGATTCCAGTGATTAATCTCTGGAATCATATAAAAAAGGGAGGAAGAAAGATGCCAGTAGTTGTACATGCAGACAAATGCAATACATGTCATGGATCACATAACCCACCGTGCGTGAGAATGTGCCCGGGGGACCTTCTAATGAAAGACCCAAAAACGGGAAAGATCCTTATGAGAGATCCGGCAGAATGCTGGGATTGTCTACCCTGTGTAAAAGTATGCCCGCAGGAGGCTATAGAATTCAGGCTCTCCTATCAACTGGGATTTCATACTGCAAGATTGCTTCCTCATATACACGACACAAGGGATTTTATAACATGGGAGCTTATCGATACCGAGGGCGCTATAGACAATTTTACTATACGGACAAAGGTGCTTCCGGTAGAGCTTGATGAAAAGATAGAAGGCGTGGCAGCAGTAGACTTTTCTATCTAAAAATAAATTAGTCAGGAGTAATCATTATGAATATACCCCCCTCTGTACTTGAAGAGATTGCGGCCTTTGAGAAAGAAATAGGTCGGCTGCAACAGGGTGAAATCCCTGAGGATAAGTTCAAAAGGTTTAGGCTGCAACAGGGTATCTACGGCCAGCGCCAGAAAGAAGATTTCATGGTGCGGGTCAAGATACCGCAGGGTACACTGAACCCTGAACATCTTAGAAGGTTAGCAGATATCGGCGATAAATACTCAACTGGCATAGCCCACACCTCTTCCAGACAAGATATACAGTTTCACTGGGTTAAGTTAGAAAATGTACCAACTGTTATGCGGCTCCTTGCAGAGGTCGGACTCACAACAAGAGAGTCATGCGGTAATACTGTCAGAAATGTTACAGGATGCTATTTAGCAGGTATTTGCCCTGATGAAGCATTCGATGTGTCCCCTTATGCAAAACTTACAACCTCATATTTTTTGAGAAATCCAGTGTGTCAGAGCCTTCCACGGAAATTCAAAATAGCCTTCTCTGGATGTTCTCAAGACTGTGCGATGGCACCCATTAATGATATAGGCGCTATAGCCGTAAAAGGGGGGGGTAATGGAACTGAGAAACTTGGCTTTAGGGTCTATGTTGCAGGCGGCCTCGGACCTCATCCTAGGATAGCGCAGTTACTGTATGAGTTCGTACCACAAGAAGATCTTATACCACTATCTGAGGCTATTTTAAGAGTCTTTGATCAATTTGGGGAGCGAAAAAACAGGAGCAGGGCCAGGATGAAATTTTTGCTGGAAAAAATTGGTTTTGAGGAACTTAAGAAAAGAATTATGAAGGAATTTAACATCCTTAAGACCTCAAGAACATGGTCTCTTACCCTACCAACAGGCGATACAGCTCCACAAGGCTGCAATATAGCATCTGACCAAACAGAGTCAAGTGGTTCTGGCGATCCATATTTTAACAGATGGCATCGTACAAATGTCCTTAAACAAAAACAGGATGGATATAACGCAGTGAGTGTCCGTCTGGTGATGGGAGATATTACTACAGATCAGATCAGGAGGCTGGCGGGTATTACAGCCAAATATGCGAATAGCAGCATCACAGTAACACAACAGCAAAACTTTATTATGCGATGGGTGCGGGACAAAGACATCCACGACCTGTATAAGGCATTAAAAGAGGGGGAAATGGCCCTGGCTGGCGCCGGAAAGATGATTGATATTCAGAGCTGCCCTGGTGCGGAGACCTGTAATCTGGGACTAACATCATCGAGACAGTTAGCATTTGCCATTGGTAAAGAACTTAGCACAAGAGAGGATGCTGAGGTTGAAAATGTTAAGATAAAAGTAAGTGGATGCCCTAATTCCTGCGGTCACCATCACATAGCTGATATTGGTTTTCATGGTGTGGCAAAGAAGATAGAAGGACGGCTTGTCCCGCACTATCAACTGCATCTCAGGGGTGGCATTGGAAAAGGCCGTGCCGTCATTGGAGATTCAAATATAAAGCTTCCGGCCAGGAATATACCAGGTGCCATATCAGAACTTGTCTCTCTCTATCAACAGGAACAACTGCCGGGGGAGCTGTTCTATCAGTATATTGAAAGAGTGGGATTAGATTATGTCCAGGGGCTTTTGGAGAAACATACCACCATTCCATCATTTACAGAATCTTCTGAAAGCTATTATGATTGGGGTTCTAAGACAGATTTTGTTGTAAAACTTGGGGCCGGGGAGTGTGCAGGCGGAGTGGTCGATTTAATTGAAGACTGCCTCCTTACTGGCAGCCGTGAGGTATCCGAGGCTGCCATGCTCTTTGAAGCCGGTCAGACCGAAGAATCGCTCAAGCGGGTTGAGCGGGCAATAATATCTGTCTCTAAAGGCATGCTGGTCCCCTTTGGGATAGACACCGAGGTGGAGCGTGAACTTATACGGGAGTTTCAGGATAAGATCATAGATAAGTGTATTGTGTCAGGGAGGGTTGAACCATTATTTACTGAGTATGGCAAGCCAGCATCAAAAGATAAAGTTAAAGAGAGAATAATACTCGCTGAGATTCTGGCAAGAGAATCTCAGGAGGCTTATAATCAGCTTGATAAAGACTTTAAATTCAGGAAAAGAGAAGAGAAGGAATCAAAAGAGGAGGTAGAAAGACCCATGGAGAAAAAGATAGATGCCTACTTAGACTTAAAGGGCGTGGCATGCCCCTATAACTTTGTAAAGACAAAGTTGAAATTAGAGGAGATGGATGCAGGTCAGATACTGCAAA
Organism: Nitrospirota bacterium; assembly: GCA_023248395.1. Lineage (GTDB taxonomy): Bacteria > Nitrospirota > 9FT-COMBO-42-15 > HDB-SIOI813 > HDB-SIOI813 > JAHFEQ01. The sequence goes on along the minus strand of JAHFEQ010000005.1, from coordinate 11,036 downwards.
TTATCGTTGATGATGGAGAACCTTACCAGAACGTCCCGCGGAGTGTCCTTAATGAAGGGCATAAGATACTCGAGGAAGAGAAGGTAGAAGATAAGCATTACAGGATTGTTATAGAAAAGGCATAATATGTAATCATATAAAAAGGAGGATACCCTAGATGCTACATTCCATACCACATGGCGGCAAATTGATCAACCGGATACTGCGGGGTAAAGACCGTGAACTATCAGAGTTAAAGGCAAAGGAATTAAAAAAGCTTCAATTAAATAAGAGGGAAATCTCAGACCTCGAGATGATAGCCACAGGCGCTATGAGTCCATTGGAAGGATTCATGGGCCGGGATGATTATAATACTGTTGTGGACACCATGCGTCTGGCCAACGGTCTTCCATGGTCTATCCCGATCACCCTTTCTGTAAAAGAGGAGACGGCTAACGACCTATCTATGAAAGAAGAGGTAGCCTTAGTTGACGGGGAAGGGAATTCTCTCGCCGTGATGTTAATAGAAGATATTTACTCACATGATAAGGAAAAGGAGGCAATAGAGGTATATAAAACTGACAGCCCGGAACATCCCGGAGTAAAACAACTCTATGACTCTGGGCCTATCCTTATCGGTGGGAAGATAAGCCTCTTCCACAGACCAAGACATAAAGACTTTATTCAGTATCGTCTTGACCCGGCTGATACAAGGAAGATCTTCCAGGAAAAGGGGTGGAAGCGTGTTGTAGGATTTCAAACAAGGAATCCGATTCACCGTGCCCATGAGTATATACAGAAATCTGCGCTTGAGATTGTGGATGGTCTCCTTGTACATCCTTTAGTGGGTGCTACAAAGGGTGATGATATTTCGGCTGAAATCAGAATGCGTTGCTATGAGGCCCTGTTTGAAAACTACTATCCAAAAGATCGTACTTTCCTGGCCGTCTTTCCGGCCGCTATGAGATATGCAGGACCAAGAGAGGCTATCTTCCACGCAATTTGCAGGAAAAACTATGGTTGTACCCATTTTATCGTGGGAAGAGACCATGCCGGCGTAGGAAACTATTATGGGACTTTTGACGCCCACTATATCTTTGATGAGTTCGAAGATGGAGAGCTTGGGATAACCCCCATGTTTTTTGACCACACCTTCTATTGCAAACGTTGCACAAGTATGGCATCATACAAAACCTGCCCCCATGACTCAAGTGAGCATGTGACCCTTTCAGGGACAAAGGTCCGTGAGATGCTGAAAAATGGTGTTACCCCTCCGCCTGAATTCTCACGTCCAGAGGTGGCAAAGATACTGATAGAGGCCATGTCAGTGAATAAGGAATAGTTGATTGTACTTGTCATCGCCCCTTCCCCCCTTTAGAAAAGGGAGGTCAGGGGGGATTTGATACTGAGGCTTGTCATAGAGAAGACAGTTTTAAAAGTGGAAATCCCTGGCATCAAGGTCCTTAGAAGCGGTAAAGTCCGGGACATCTTTGACCTCGATAAACATCTGCTACTCGTTGCAACAGACCGTGTTTCTGCGTTTGATGTCGTACTCCCAAATGGCATACCAGGAAAGGGGCGGATATTGACTCAAATATCCGCCTACTGGTTCAAAGAAATGGAAGGGATAATACCCAACCATCTCATAAGCATAGACGTAGAAGACTTTCCTGCTGTATGCCAGCCTGTAAAAGAGACACTCAGAGACCGTAGTATGCTTGTAAAAAAGGCGAAACCACTCCCTGTGGAATGCATTGTAAGGGGATACATCTCCGGCTCTGGCTGGAAGGAATATAAAAAGAATGGGGCAGTATGCGGGATAAAACTGCCTGATAACCTTCTTGAGTCTGCAAAACTTCCTGAACCCCTATTTACTCCAAGTACCAAGGCCAAAGAGGGTCATGATATTAATATAACCTTTGACGAAGCAAAAAAAATAGTGGGGAATGAATTAGCAATTCGATTAAGAGACGTCAGCATCCAGGTATATAAAAAGGCGCAGGCCATAGCCGAAAAGAAAGGAGTTATTATTGCGGATACAAAGTTTGAGTTTGGTCTGCTTGATGACCAGCTTATATTACTAGACGAAATTCTTACCCCTGACTCTTCCCGTTTCTGGTCTGTAAAGACTTATCAACCTGGGAAGAGTCAGGATAGCTATGATAAACAGATTATTAGAGACTACCTGCTGACCCTCAAGTGGAATCAGCGCCCGCCCGGACCGGTACTTCCTGATGAGATTGTCAGAAAGGCAGCCACACGCTACCAGGAGATCATGGATATATTGATACAATAGAGATGGGCATTTTTCAGTGCCAACTCACAGTCTGCCTGATCTAAGTATAGCCCATACAAGCCATAGCCCTAAGAAACCGGCTACAAGATAGCCAATAACACCTATTATAGGAAACCCTAACATAAGCGGGCTGATCTGAGTCTGCATGATAATAGAAGAACCTACTATAATTGCAGCAATGACGAGGCTAAAGGATAATCTGTTGCTGGCCTTATCTATATGCCGCTCTAAATCTTCAAGTTTATCATGCTTAACATCTATCTCTATACGGCCTTCTTTAAGATGCCGCACGATATTATGAAGGTCATGAGGAAGTGTTCGAAGAATGCTGCTTATTTCCATACCGATTTTCATTAAGTCCCTGTAAATTCTGGATGGGTCAAAGAGCTTCTTCCTTAACAAGACCTGGGTATATGGCCTGATATTCTCCACAAGATTAAACTCAGGGTCCAGGATCCTTACTATAGACTCAACCGTCATAAAGGTCTTGCCAAACATGAGTAATTCTGTAGGGGCCTTTATCTGATAACGTCTCCCTATAGATATAAGACCTTCCGTAAACTCAGCGAAAGAGAATTCCTTCAAAGGAATTCCGTAATATCTCTCCAAAAAATCCCTAATGTCTCTTTTAAGAGCCTTCGTATTAACATCACCAGTGAGTATACCTATCGCAAGATATACATCCATCATCCTTCCAATATCCTTATCCATAAAGGCCAGAAACAGGCCAGATAAATTATCTGCCATCTCATCATCGAGGTACCCCATGATGCCAAAATCATGAAAACAGATACGCCCGTCATCAAGAATAAAAATATTGCCTGGATGGGGATCCGCATGAAAAAAACCATATTCAAATATTTGAATTAAATAAGATTCATTAAAATTTTTTGCTAAATTGTGCCGATATTGAATATCTCCGCCTACCTCCGTAACCTTCTTCCCCACGGCATACTCGATCGTAATGACACGCATTCCACTAAGTTCCCATATAACTTCCGGGACGTATACGGTCTTGGATCCCTTAAATATCTCCCTGAACCTGTCTGCACTCCTACCTTCAATCCTAAAGTCTAATTCTCTGCGTATAGATTTCGCAAATTCCTCTACCATGCCAATAGGATCGTATAGTCTAGCCTCTGGCATATATTTCTCTAACAGCCTTGCCAGATTCATTAGAATATTGAGGTCTGTCTCTACAGTCTCCCGAATCCCAGGTCTTTGTATTTTAACTACTACATCTCTCCCATCGAATAATTTTGCCTTATGGACCTGCCCAATAGATGCGGCAGCAAGGGGTTTCTTATCAAAGGATGCAAAAAGTTTCTCTATTGGTTTTCCAAGTTGCGATAAAATTTCTTGTAAGGAGTGCTCTGCAGGAAAGGGTGGGACATCGTCCTGCAGTTTTTCTAATTCTTTGATGAAATCTTCAGATAAGATATCCCGCCGCAGACTTAATATCTGTCCAAATTTTATAAACGTAGGACCAAGCTCTTCAAGAACAAGCTTGAACTGTTCAGCAGCATTCTTAGGAACTGACTCTCTTTTGGAAATTCTAAATAGTCTTTTACCTAAAGGGATATATCCCTGCAGGTCTAATCTCTCTACCACATAGCCAAAGCCATATTTTATGAGGGTATTTAAGATTTGGCGAACACGTTGTAAGTCTCTATATGTCTGCCTGAAATGGTAAAATGGCATTGTGTCCTTTTACCTGCATTCCATCATCTCATCCATACACTCATGGCCTGCCCCTCCCATCTGATGAGGTCTCCTCCATCCTCTCATCCATTCAAGGATAAAACCTGATAGATCTTCATATTGTTCATCTGATAAAAATTCCCTTGTCTTCAAAAGTGCCTTAACCCTGGCCATATTAAGGTCAGATCTTAACGACTCCAACCTATTAGCACTCTCCTCTATCGCAGTCACGTCAGCTTCTTTCGTTTTCAACAATTCCGTGAGCTCCATCTCCGCAATCTCTACGTCAACTTTTTTCTTCAACATCTCTTTTCTATAATCAGAATAAACCTTGCCAAGTTTTTTGTCCTGTTCTTCTGTTAATTTGAGACTCTCTTTCAGGTATCCCCAAGGGTACATCTTAGGCATATCCGTACCCATACGCATGCCCATCCCCATGCCTTCCTTCATCATAGGTTCACCCATCTTGTGCTTCATCATATCAGACCCTTTCATGCATGACTCTTCCTTCATCTCGCTCCCCATCCTATGGGATTCATATGCATTACCCATATGACCTATCGCCATTCTACTACTACCAAAGATAGATACAATCACTACAATTAAAAACATATATCCTTTCCGTCCCATTTTCTGCCTCCTTTGTAAATTATTATGATTAAGTAGACAGCCTAATCGCTGGTACGTTCGCAGCTATTACAGAGATGCCTGGAAAATGGATGAAATATACTGAGTTGCCTCTTTTGCACTCCAGTCTCTGCTCCCATTAACCTTCCCTATTATCTTACCTTCAGCGTTGATAAAATACGTGGTAGGGAGAGCCCAGACTTTATAATCGTCTGTTACCTCCTGATCAGAATCCAAAAGAGCAGAAAATGTTATTTTATGCTCTTTAACAAATGTACTTACACTTTCTGCATTTTCACCAGAGGCCACCGCTAAAACAACAAGTCCCCTATCCTTGAATTGTCGATGTAATTTCTCCATGGATGGCATTTCTATACGGCAAGGTGTACACCAGGTAGCCCAGAAATTAAGCATGACTATCTTGCCCCTGTAGTTTTTTAAAGTAACCTTCTTGTTATCTATATCCTTTAGTGTAAAATCTATCGCCTCAGCGGGGCCGGAATATTCCTGTACTCCTAAGTTTAAATCATAACTTTTATTCTCAGCCAAAGTATGCTGGAGAAAAAAGCCAACACTTAGGACTACACTTAAAACAATAGTAAATATTGCCAAAGAGACTGTACTGTTGAAGGTTAATTTCATTTACTGCTATAAGTTAAGTATAAGTAAAAATACTTTCTATTATGCATGGAATATAGCATGCAGGTAACCTACCCGTCAAGCGAACATTTGGCCCGGACAGAAGGATGTCTTTGTATCAACCTCTCTGCAACGTAGGGCACTTCGCCAACATCTTTAGCATATCCGTCCACCCCAATTTCATCCGCAAATCTCTGTGTGGTTACTGCCCCCCCTATCATAATTTTATATGGAAGTCCTCGTTCATGTACAGCATCTCTGACAGTCTTCATCTGCAGCATTGTTGTGGTCATGAGCGCTGAAAGTCCTATAATATGAGCATGATATTTCTCTGCAGCATTTAATATCTCCTCATAAGGTACGTTTTTCCCGAGATCTACAACCTCAAATCCAAAGTTCCTCAACATCATGCAGCATATATTCTTACCAAGGTCATGGATGTCGCCTTTCACCGTAGCCATGATAATAGTACCCTTCTTCTCTATAACCCCCTTTTTTTCCAGAAAAGGAATCAACACATCCACTCCCCGCTTCATGGACTCTGCAGAAGCCACTAAATGCGGAATAAACTTCTTTCTTTCAGCAAATAAATTACCCAAACGCCTTATAGCTGGAGTCATAATATCAAGGAAGATCTCTCCCGGATCGATACCTTCCTCAAGCCCCTTTTTAACATAGGCCACTATTCCATCTCTGTCACCTTCAACTACAGCATTAAATATCTTATCCCCTGTGCTCACCTCTTTCTTGGTCACCCCCCCTTCTTTATTCTCTTCTCTCTTCTCACCTACTTTGAAAGTCTCTTGAAGGGCTATATATTTTCGACAACCAATATCTCTGCCTGCAAACAGGCTTGCAGCAGATACCACCTGATGCAAATCCAGATCATAGGGATTAACAATGGCCGCATCCAACCCATATCCTATTGCCATCCCTAAAAATGTGTTATGAATGGTCTTCCTATTCGGAAGACCAAAAGAAACATTACTTACACCCAGTATTGAAGGACAACCAAGTTCCTGCTTTATCAGCCGAATAGTTTCAAGGGTCTGGGTCGAGGCCTCCTGGGCTACTGATACGGTAAGGGCTAAACAGTCAAACAGGATATCCTCTCTTCTTATCCCATAGGACAGGGCTTGTTGAAGAATATTTTCTGCTTTCTTCAATCGCTCAGTAGCCGTTTCTGGAATTTCATGTCCGGCAAGAAGGGCTATTACGGCAGCGCCATATTTTTTTATGATCGGAAATAGTTTTTCCATGCGTTCAGGTTCTGCATTAACGCTATTTACAAGAGCCTTGCCGGCATACACCTTAAGCCCCCCTTCGATCGCCTCTATAACAGAGCTATCTATGACAAGAGGGATATCCACAACCGTCTGAATAGACTCTATTGCACGTCCCATACTCCTTGGTTCATCCGTCATAGGAACACCGACATTCACATCAAGCGACATCGCCCCTGCTTCATATTGTCCTCTGGCCTCCGTTATAACCATATCCATACGCCCTTCTCTTATGGCCTCAGCTAATGCCTTCCGTCCAGTAGGATTAATCTTCTCTCCTATCTTAAGAAATGGAAAGCCACTTCCCACATAGACAGTCTTCGACCTGCTTGCTATTTTGAGCCCTCCCAAGCCTTTTCTTAGAGCCGGCTTTCTCCCTTTTATCTTTTGTGCTAACAATCGAATATACTCAGGGGTAGTACCACAACAACCTCCTAATATATTTACGCCGACATCTATAAACTGTTCAGCATAGGAAGTCATTTCTTCAGCAGACATAGGGAATACAGTCCGGCCTCCTATATTTTGTGGGAGCCCTGCATTCGGTTCTGCACAGATATAGGCATCCGTTGCTAATACCATCTTTTTCAGAACTCCAACCATCTCTGCAGGTCCAGTAGAACAATTGACGCCAATGATATCAACTCCTAATCCCTCTAATACCACTGCCGCTGTTTCAGGATCAGTCCCTGTATCTGTTAAACCATCTTGTGTAAATGTCATCAGTGCAGCAATGGGGATACTCTTGGAAACCCTTCTTACAGCAATGATGGCAGCCCGTATCTCAATCAGATCAAACATCGTCTCAATGACAATCAAATCACATCCCGAGTTTACTAATACTTCTGTCTGCTGAGAGAATATGTCTACAGCATCCTCAAAGGATAGCTCACCGATCGGGAAGATTGTTGCCCCACATGGGCCAACATCACCGGCTACAAATACTTTGTCTCCAGCAGCCTTACGGGCTATTTTAACCGCTTCCTGATTAATCTCTTTTAATCTCCCTTCAACACCATACTCTGCCAGGCGAAGGCGAGTAGATCCGAATGTATTTGCCAGAATAATATTGCTACCCGCATTAACATATTCTCTATGCACTTCTACGATGATTTCAGGCCTTTCTAAATTCCACAAGTCGGGGGCATACCCAGAAGGAAGTCCTCTCGACTGCAGCATGGCACCCAGAGAACCATCGAGCAACATAATCTCGCTTTTTAATCTGTGAAACAGTTTTTGCATCATTGTCCTCTCTCCTGGAATAAATCAAAAATTAAAAGTCAAAAATCAAATTAAAATGCAAAATTTTTAAATTTTCCTTTGTCATTTTGCATTTTTATATTTGATATTTACATTTTGTTTTCTCTCCCATCCTATGACAGCAGAGACAGAAAATCTTGGCACCATAATGAATGTATCTGTAACAGATACTCCTATCCTCTTGGCCTCAGTCAGCCGCATAATTTCCGCTTGTGCCGACAGGTCCCAGTCTCCATAACCTGCGGCATAACGGAAGGTCGGCTTATAACCATTTTTCATGATCTCCGTTTCTATAATCCTGCCAACCTTTTCTGCCATATAATCAGCCATCCAGGCCCCTATTCTATCCAAATAATATGCATCAGTTAAACTTGTTTTTTCCAATTCCTCAACCCGATCTGCTATATCAGCGCCTATGGTACATACTAACAATGTAGCATAATCACAGTTCTTTAAGAGTCTCGCCATATTGTTCCCAAGAAATAATTGGTCACTCTTCTCTATAATGACCCTATCCGTAGTAACCTCCTTAATTTTAAAAGTCCGATAGCCGGCTTTACCCTTTATAAGAGAATAGGCCCTTTCCATAGCATCTTTTATGGCCTTGGTAATGTGGTCTTCTTGTACTTCCTTTAGTAAATTTATTTTAGAGATTCGAAGAGCTCTAAGCACCTTTCTCTCTTCTATAGTAAATGGTATATTACTCAATATAGTAACTTTTTCGCTCTTATCTATCATTGTATGGCTATATTAGCATAAGGTTACCGGGAAGTGAAACAAGGAAAGTCGCGGGGTACTTCAAAATTGTCCTGAGGTGAGGATGGACGAGTTTATATCCGGAATTTTCTGGCTTGTGTCTCAAGCAACTCTGACTGTTTTGCAAGAAGGTTTACAGCTATTGACATCTCTGAGGCTATCTCCACATTACGTTGGGTAATGAAGCGTATATCTTCTATAGAGTTCAGAATCTTCTGACTCCCCTTTGTCTGATCATTCGATGCGATAACCATCTCCTGAATCTTTGTGCTCACATTTGTCATGGCTTCTGCTATCTGCCCACTCCCACTTGCCTGTTCGGCTGTAGCCCCTCTAACCATTTTCGCTATATCACGTACCCTTTCAGTAGCTTCCAGGATTCTTTGTGTGCCCATATTTTGTTCCTGTGTCGCATGGGCAATTTGTTTTATCATATCGTTAATCTTACCAATAGATCCTGTCACTTCTTTTATGCCATTTACCTGCTCAACTGTAGAATGCTCTATTGTCTTTGCCATCTCTTTTGACTCTTCGGCACTCTCCAGTATCTTCTGCAAAACAGTATCTGAATTTACAGAGAGCCTACTCCCCTCCTCAACACTCCTCAACACCTCTTTTGTCAAAGTTACGGCGTCGGATACTTCTGCCCGGACATCTACAATAAGTTGCGCAATCTCCTTTGTAGAAGAATCAGTCTTCTCTGCCAATTCTTTGATCTCATCAGCAACAACAGCAAACCCGCGACCGTGCTCACCGGATTGGGCCGCCAGAATCGCTGCATTTAATGCCAGAAGTCCTGCCTGGTCCGTTACCTCATCAATTATTGTTAGAATACCTCCAATTTGAGCTGAACGTATACCCAATCCGCTAATTACCTTTGCCAATTTATCCATCGTCTCTCTGATATTAGTCATCCCCTCAATAGTCTTTCGTACAGACTGAAGACCCATATTGGCTGCATCCTCACTGACCTTTTCCGATAATTCAGCAGCTTTCTTTGCACTTTCCTCGACCTTGTCAAGAGACATAGTAATTTCCTGAGCAGTTAGAACTGTATTCTCTGCGGCATCCGCCAGTATATCCGCATGGTCTGCAACCTCCTTAATAGAGGCAGACATCTCCACTATTGCCGAAGACGTCTCCTCCACAGAGGTTTCTAATATTCCCATATGATTAGCCACTTCACTAATCGATGTTTCCATCTGAAGAATAGATGAAGATGTTGCAACGGCCGCATTTGATAATGCATCAATGCTGCTGGCCACGTCACGAGTTGATGTGTTTATCTCTTCAATAGAGGAAGATATCCTCCCTATCGATTTGGATTGTTGTTGTGCCCCATCACTGACATTATTTGAGCTCGTGCTTATATTATGCGATGCTAAGACAACATTCTTCGATGCATCCTGTATACTCCTTATCATTTCCTTTAAATTGCCTGTCATCTTCATGAATGCCTTTCCTAAAATGCCCACCTCGTCATTAGAATTCACACTTACAGTATGAGTAAAATCTCCTTCTGCGATAGAAGTAGTAACCGTGGCCATGTCTAATACAGGTTTAACGATCATTCTTATCAAGACTAAGGCAGTAAGTATAGATAATAGAGTGATAATCCCAGTAATCAAAATACTGAGCATCAGCATATTTTTCAGCTCTAAATTCAGTGAGTGAAGAGAGACCCCGACCCTTGCCTCCCCGATTATTTCATCCCCTGATGATTGAACGGTACCAGACCCCAGCCCCTTTTGTTGCAGCTGCGGTAGAGTGATCGCTTCCCGGACAATGGGTACAACAATATCATAAATGAAATTTCCTTTACCGAGGGTGTTCTTTGAGATAAATGTTTCCCTCAAAGATCCGGTATGCAAGGTGACAGGTTTTATAATCTTTCGTACATATAAAGGGTCCTTGAAGGCCAACTCCCGACCCTTGCTGTCATATATAATGACATAGGCTATATCTTGTCGATTTATGATCCCATGTATCAGGATATCGAGTATCTCAGAGTCTTCTAATGATACTCCAAAGGCGGCATTATAGGCCAAATTCTCTGCTAAGATAACCCCCTTTTCAACCAATTTCTCATGAAGTTGCTTTTTTGTCTTATTGATGTAAAAAAGGAATGTTAAGACACCCATAAGTAAGAAAAGAATGCAGAGTAAGAATATGAACTTGAGTCGGATACTCTTTGTAGCACAATTGTATAAGTTTTTTATCTGCATCTTAAGATAGTAATACCTTATGACATTGCCTAAAAGCATACAGAATATCGGTAACTTGCTAATTAGTCTTTAAGAAGCTTAGAGCAGGACTGGTCTGTGAAATAAGCAATAAAAAAACCCCATATAACAATGGGGTTTTTTTATTATCCCGGCAGCGACCTACTTTCCCATGGCCTCTCGACCATAGTATCATCGGCCCTGGAGGGCTTAACTTCCGTGTTCGGAATGGGAACGGGTGTTTCCCCTCCGGTATTACCACCGGGAAACTTT
>JAHFEQ010000056.1 GCA_023248395.1 Nitrospirota bacterium | reverse complement strand
TGGAAGGATGTTAACTAAAAACCAGAATAAAAGTAGTTTTAAAACTCAGAACATTTCGAATAGATTTTCCGTGAGGCAACGAATAGTACTTTCGAATAGATTTTTACGTGAGGCAACGGGGATGAGAGAAAAATCTTCGGGTGAGGCAAGGGAAAAACAGCAAGGGGAAAAACAACCTTGACATCTGGTCTCTATTCCTTGTATAAGGGAAAAAGCTTTTAAGATGATCTTTTGATTACGTTCTTTCCATACCTGTTCGAGATTACAGTCGTCCTCTACCTGGCCGGCGCCCTGGCCAGTCTGCTCCTTCAGAGGAATCCCAAGCGGTGCATCTCCATCACTTATGGAGTGGCCATCACCGCCGCGGGCAGTGGATTGGGCGTGGAAACGAGACTCCTTCTCTACGGCGAGTCCTCATCCAGCTCCCAAGCCCTGTTCCCTTTACCTCTTTCCCGATCCTTCTGGATAGCCTTGCCGCATTCTTTATCCTCACTATCGCCCTCATCGGCTTAGCGGTCTCGGTCAACGAGCCTTCTTTTTCCTGATCTTCTATGAGGTGATGTCCCTCATCTCCTATTTCCTGGTGATCACCGAACATGAAAAGCCCCTCACCCAGAAGGCCGGTTTCATCTACCTGATCATGACCCACATCAGGACCGGATTCATCATGATCACCTTCTTTCTCTTCTATTCCTTCACGGGGGATTTCGGCTTCGACAGCTTCAGGATGCTCCAGGAAGGCCTTCCGGTTTCCGCTAAGACCCTGGCTTTTTGTGCCCTGATCGGGTTCGGGATGAAGGCCGGGATCGTCCCCCTCCATATCTGGCTCCCTTACGCGCATCCGGTGACCCCCAGTCATATCTCCGCCCTCATGTCCGCGGTAATGATCAAGATGGAGATCTACGGCCTCTTCCGCGTCTATCTCGACTTTCTGGGCATCATCTGTCAGTTAAAAATCAAAACTGGACTCTGAATATTAACTCTATGATAATATAGAAGACTTTATAATAATCATAGAGGAGAAGGAGATGACAGAACAAATACACAAACGGCTTATCAATGAACAAGTGAAGATGATATTGGATCGGTATATAAAGAAGGAACTCAGCTCTGAGCAGGCAATGGGTTTGCTGGAGTTAAAACGAAGTCAGTTTTTTGAATTGGTTAAGAAGTACAGAGAGAACTATGAGGTTTTTTCGATCGAGTATAAACGTAATATAAAGAATAGACGGATTAGTGAAGAAGTTGAAGAGAGCATTTTCGAGGAACTAAGCATTCAGAAGGGGTTGATTGATGATTCTGCCATGCCTGTCAGATTTTATAATTATAGCTATATACAGGATCAGATGATAAAGAAATACCAGCAGGAGGTATCTCTATCTACAATAATAAACAGGGCAAAAAAACGGTTTTTACATCCCGAGACCTGAAAGAAAGGTACATGACCATGAAGTATTAACAAATCATGTGGGAGAGTTAATTCAGCACGATTCCTCCCATCATCGCTTGTCTCCATATATTGATGAAAAGTGGTATTTGATAATGAGCCTTGATGATTATAGCCGTATATGCTTTATGCAGATATAGTGGAAAAAGAAACGACTGAGACTGATCCTCAGTGGAAACAAATACTGACTGAGTGCAAGGTTAAAGTTACCTATGCCCTTTCGCCTCAGGCTAAGGGAAAGATAGAAAGACCTTATAGGTGGCTCCAGGACAGGCTTGTATAGTATGATTAAAACCTATGCTGGGTTCTTAGAAAATTGTGAAGAGATGCCCGATGATAATATCAGCTTAGATGAGGAGTTGAAAAAGGCGGTCTTAGATAATCCAGGATGGCATAGTGCCTATGTTGACGATAGGCCCCCGGAGGGGGGTAATTCAATTTGTAAAAAATTCTGGGGTCATGGATGACGACATATTAAGCTTATTCCATTATACAGGGGAAAGTAAAAAAGATTATTTTGATAGATGACTGGAGGTGGCAGAAGGCTTGCCGGAAGCGAGCAAGGCTTTTTATGCTAAGGAGGAAAGTGGGGTGAGCGAGGGGACTTGAACCCCCAACCACTGGAGCCACAGTCCAGTGCTCTAACCAGTTGAGCTACGCCCACCATATAATATAATAATCTCCGTAATCTTCCTTAATAACGCGGCTGGCAGGAATCGAACCTGCGACCTAGTGATTAGAAGTCACTTGCTCTATCCTACTGAGCTACAGCCGCAAATAAAAAATCGATTACAGTGATTAAATTATGATTACGGAGATCGGTTAGTTATGATAATCACCGAAATCATATTTTATATAATCTCTGTAATCTAATTATGGTCGGGGCGAGAGGATTTGAACCTCCGACACCCTGCTCCCAAAGCAGGTGCGCTACCAGGCTGCGCTACGCCCCGGTTATAGACCAATTGTATTTTATACTATAGTCCCTGTATAAAAGTCAAATTACCAAAGTCAACAATATCGAAGGCATTCCAAAAAGACATTGAAACTTTCGTATCTTTATGTATAATAACCTTCTTGATACAATAATCTGTCTACTCTTAAGGAGGTGAAATATTGGGTAGTGTCGTTAAAAAGCGAAAAAAAAAGATGAGGAAGCATAAGCATAACAAATTGCTTAAGAGGTCAAGAATTGAAAGAAGAAAGAGGAAATAGCTGATTATCTCAGAAATATGGCGATGAGAAGGGGCGACATAGAAGTATTTTTGAGCGAAAATGTCTATATGGGTCTTATACTGTCCTCTGTCGAGGTATACAAAAAGGAGTGTTTTGGCCTCCTTCTGGGATACAGGACACCCCAAAAGTATATCGTAGAACATGCGGTGCCCTACCAGAGCGCCAAGAGGGGCCATAAATGGATAGAGCTCAGAAGTGACAAGTGGAAGGTTATCCAGGAGGTCTTAAATAACTTTCCAAAACTAGACATGATAGGCGACTTCCATTCACACACCATGTACCGGGATGTTAAGGCAGATGTATCCCTGAGCGAAGATGATATTATCCATATGCAACCTGATGAGCTTCAGATCGTCATCGCTGTGAACGAAAACAGGCGCTCCATGCCATGGACATCGAATCCCGATCATACGATCTCCGGCACAATCAATGGCTTTTATTTTAAGGTAGCGGCCTACTACTTCCCCACTGAAGAAAATAATGATGGCAAGAGAGACCCGCAGTCTTTATGTATGGCAAGGATCGTCTGCCCCTTTGTGGTCGGATAATGTCTCACTAAAATTATTGCTTTACGAAATTCAATATGCTATAGTGCTTCTATTCATGATGGGCTTCTATGGAGGGTAGTCTATGTATCTCATGAAGGTGAGGGGCTTGGTTTTTGATCCTCATACGAATATGTATATCGTCATCTTAAACGATGAGACAGATAAAGAGATACTACCCATCTGGATAGGAAAATTTGAGGCCAATTCAATCTGTTTTGTGTTAGAAGGGATAAATCCACCCCGGCCTATGACCCATGACCTTACTAAAAATATACTCGATACTGTGGATGTTAAAATCATAAGTATCGTCATTAATAGCCTGAAGGAAAATACCTATTATGCCAAGATACATCTGTTGTCCCAGGGTTCTGAAGTCGTCATCGACTCCAGGCCAAGTGACGCCATAGCGCTTGCCCTCAGGGCAAATGCACCTATCTTTGTAGCAGAAGATGTGCTGGAAAAACGAAACTCTGAGAACCTGGATCAATGGCTAAAAAATCTAAAGCCAGAAGACTTCGGCAAGTATATGACATGAAGCGATCCAAACTGCTCAACCACCCTACCATCCCCTTTGAAATAAAAGAAGACCTTACCGTTGCCGATGCGTTGACTGCAATGTCCCATACAGGCTTTCAGGCCAGGAATCTTGCAACCGCGGTGGATGTATGGGGTTCGATGCTAAAAGGACGGGTCACCATCTTCTTTGGTCTGGCAGGGGCAATGGTCCCCGCAGGAATGAGAAATGTCATCACCTATCTGATACAAAACCGCTTAATCGATTGTCTCGTCTCCACCGGCGCCAATCTGTTTCATGATGTTCATGAGTCACTTGGCAGGTTCCACTACCAGGGTAATCCGCACATGGATGACAGCCGGCTCCAAAAGGAGGGCGTGGACAGGATATTCGATGTCTTTGCCTCAGAGCCAGAGTTCCGGTCACTTGATGAATATGTGGCGCACTTTGCGGATACTTTGGATTTAGACAGGCCTTACACGACCAGAGAATTTCTATACCTGCTTGGCCAGAGGGTCTCAAAAGAGGCGGAAAGCGAGGGCATTGTCACCGCGGCGTATAAGGCCGGCATCCCTATCTATTGTCCGGCCATAGGGGATTCTTCTATTGGTATTGGTCTGGCGGCAAGGACAACAGGGAAGCAGTTCCTGTTTGACATCGTTGCGGATGTCCAGGAAACCGCATTATTGTCGCTCAAGTCTAAAGAGACAGGTGTCATCTATCTCGGTGGCGGCACTCCAAAGAATTTTATTCAGCAGATGGAGGTAACGGCCTCGTTCTGGGATCCAAATGCCTCGGGTCATGAGTATGCGATTCAGGTTACGGCAGATGCCCCTCACTGGGGTGGTTTAAGCGGCTGCACATTCGATGAGGCCAAATCGTGGGGGAAGATCAAAGAGGATGCAAAGATGGCAACCGTGTATTGTGACTCCACCATAGCCCTGCCTCTCATTGTAACCGCAGTAGCCCAAAAGTATAAAGAGACTATCCGGAAACGGGTACGGCCGAATCTATTCGAGATGCTGGCAAAAAATAAGATAGCCGGACTCAAAAAGAGCTCTTGACTTGTCTCCCGTTGTGTGATAATTTTCACGCCGATTTTTAATTCGCTAATCCAGACTGAGGATTTTATTATAAATTGGAGAAAGACTCTCAATTTTTTTCACATTCCAATTTCCTGGGCATCCCGCCGGAGATAGCGGACTGGTCTAAGTCCCGCTTTGTCGTCCTGCCTGTCCCCTATGACCATACGACTACCTTTCAATCTGGTACAAAAAAGGGCCCTAAGGCCATCATAGAGGCCTCTGCCTATATCGAGCTCTATGACGAGGAGCTTCATATAGAACCTGCCGACTCAGGCGTGCATACACTGGAACTCCTTGACGTCACGGCAGACCCTGAAGAGACCCTGTACAGAATCCAGAGCGTCATTACAGATATCCTGAAGGCTGAGAAGATTCCGGTAACTCTGGGCGGTGAACATTCCATCACCTTTGGGGTCGTCAAGGCCCTGCGGGATAAATACAATGATCTCTCTGTATTGCAACTCGATGCCCATGGAGACTTAAGGAAGGAATATCAGGGAACCGGCTTAAGTCACGCCTGTGTGATGCGCAGAATATCTGAACTCAACATAGATATCGTCCAGGCAGGAATACGGAGCATCAGTAAAGAAGAAGCGGAATATCTTCAGAAGGCCAATCATGTATTCACCTACTATGCGGCCAATATAATAGGCAGGGATGATTGGATGGATGAAGCGATATCGCATTTATCCGGCAATGTCTACATTACCATTGACGTTGATGTGTTTGACCCGGCCTATGTCCCTGCAACAGGGACACCGGAGCCCGGAGGGCTTGATTGGTATCAGGTCATCCAGTTTTTAAATCGCGTCGCTAAGAAAAGACGGATTGTTGGTTTTGATGCTGTGGAATTATGTCCCATCGCAGGACAGGTTGCATCAGATTTTTTGGTGGCAAAGCTATTATATAAGTTGATGGGCTATACGCTATTAAATAAATGACCACTGAGAATGGGGAGAGGCAAATGCTATATGTGCCCAAAAGACTGTTTTTCACAAAAGGTGTAGGGACACACAAAGAGGAGCTGCGTTCTTTTGAGCTGGCCTTACGCGATGCAAAGATTGAAAAGAGCAACCTGGTCCAGGTATCGAGTATCTATCCTCCCCATTGCAAGATCATCTCCATAAACGAGGGATTAAAAGAACTGTATCCTGGAATGATCACTTATGTGGTGCTGAGCCGCTGCGCGAGCAATGAACCGCACCGCCTGATAGCCGCCTCGGTGGGGTGTGCCATCCCTACCGATAAAAACGCATACGGCTATCTGAGTGAACACCATGCCTATGGTCAAAACGACAAGATCGCCGGAGACTATGCGGAGGACCTTGCAGCAGCCATGCTTGCCTCCACTCTCGGTATAGAGTTTGATGAGGACAAGAGCTGGGATGTGAAGAAAGATGTCTATCGCATCAGTGACAAGATCGTAAAGACAACCAATGTCACCCAGTCTGCTATTGTTAAGAATGGGTATACGACCGTTATAGCAGCTGCCGTATTTTTATTTTAATCCCGCCCTTTAAGGATGTCAGATATGAGTGACTTAAGCTCTGTCAGATTGGCAGATTTCACAAAATAGGCATCCGATGCCCATGTGCCAAAGTCATGTTTGTAGTCTTCATAGGCGCTCACGAAAATCAACGGCATATCATTTTTTATCTCTTTAATCTTCCTGGCAAGTGTAATCCCGTCTACATCCGGCATTTTGATATCGAGCGTTACAATGTCAGGCTGATTTTTTTCTACCTGAGAAAGGGCTTCGTCACCACTACTGGCTAATAGAACTTTATACCCCTCCTCTTCAAACTCTTCTTTGTATAGAAGCCTTATATGTTCTTCATCATCAACAACCAGTATTGTCTTTTTTGTCATCGACCGGCCCCCTTCTTGTAATTTCTATTGTCTATAAGTTAGCATAAAATGCGTTGTTTTTCTACTAACAGTCTTTTCTCTAAATTCAGCATAATCCTCTCCCCGCTATCTTCCCCCTTCTCCTTCCAGGCATCAAGACAGGACCGGGCTATCATCTTGTCCAGCGGAGGAGGATTGTATAACAACTTTCGTATGGAGAATGGGGTCAGTGAGAGAGGATTGTAAGAACTGTTTAAATATCCTCCTTCTATAAGCCTGTTCTCTAACCGCGTATGCGGCTGAACACCAATAAAGAATATGACAGGCCTGACCTGTTCCCTCCCCATGATATTGACAATAGACTTATAAGAAGTGATAGACTCTAAAAGGGTCTCTTCCGTCTCTCCGGGTGCATTGATTGAATAATTTAATATGACCTTTCCCTTATAACCCTCTTTTTTCAGATACCTGCAACCTTCATAAAGATGATCCAGCCTGAATCCCATACTCATCTCATTTAAAACCTTCTGCGAACCTGATGTGATCGAAATCTCAAGGTCACCAACCCCGGAAGAGACCATTAGATTGGCAAGTTCCGGAGTAATCAGACTCGTACGCACATAACCACTCCATTCAATAGGCAGCCTCTTCTTCACTATTCCTTCCAACAAGGCTGTACAGTGGGGAATTGCCATGCTTCCAGGGACAAACTGCGCATCCGCAAACCATATCTTCCGGACATTCCAGTGCGAGTATAGATAATCTATCTCCTTTATGATAGCCTCCGGGTCACGGTACCGGACATTCTCCCCCTCTATATAGGGATAGAGGCAGAACTCGCACTGATAAGGACATCCCCGTTTTGTCTGTATGCCGATTGTTTCTCCAAAATAAGAGGAGACCTCAGGAAATATGGAGGCAATATAGTTGTAATCCATACGGATATCCTCAACAGGGACCGGTTTCGCCTGTGTCCCCGAGATCACAGACCCATTCTCCCGATAGAGAACCCTGTGCCTCGTAATTTCTGTGCCATCGATGATGGCAAGGATGGCGTCCTCCCCCTCCCCAATAACCCCAATAACCCCCTCTGGCAATCGTTCCATAATCTCTTTTGAAAAGACGCTAAGCGCCCCACCCCCAATGGTAAAGGTTTTATCCGGAAATGCCTTGATCGTCTTCTGAAGCAGATAGAACCGCTCCCTGATACTATTCTCATAGGTAAAGACCATGCTGAGCCCTGTGATGCCAGCCTTTAGCTTCGCATAGATGTTCGGTGAATAATAAAAATTAAAGGCACGCTCAAGGGAGCTATCCCCTTCGTGGGGGGCATATATCTGAATGTCCCGCCAGGAGAATGCGATCATATCCGGTTTAAACGACTCGATCGTGTCGACGATCGTCTTCAGACGTTCCCGCCTGTTGATGAGTGACAGGTCTAATATGCGCTGCCTGATATCCGGCCGTTTTGTATGGACGTAATTCGCAAGACAGGTTGGACCAACCGGGTATATCTTTTTACAGGGAAGCCATAGGTATAATATTGACCGATGTTCTTTATTCATCGCCGGGAATTACTTGATACCAACGTGTATCGCTACAATCCCGCCGGATAGAGATACATAATATACCTCAGAGAATCCAACCCCAAGCATTAATTGCCTGAGGGGCTCCGGTGGAGGAAATTTACGAATGGAGTCCGGGAGATACTCATAGATACCGGTCCTGTCTCCGGATATTAAGGTACCGACCGCCGGGAGTAAGGTAAAGGAATAAAAATCGTACAGAAATTTGATGATACGATTTGCCGGTTGGGTGAACTCCAGACAGACCCCCCTTCCGCCAGGCCTTGTCACCCGGTACATCTCAGAAAATGCCCTTTCAAGATTATTAACGTTTCTTACTCCAAAGCCTACTGTCGTCGCATCAAAGGTATTCTCCCCGAACTGGAGTGATTCAGCATTGCCCAGGGTACAACTGATAAGGCCGCCAAGCCCATATTTTTGTACCTTTTGTTTCCCGATCTCCAACATCTCCGGATTCAGGTCAACAGCTGTAACATGGCCGGAGGGGCCAATCCGTTTAGCCATCAGTATGGCAATATCTGCCGTCCCTGAACAGACATCCAGGGCCTTACCGCCCTCTTTGATGCCCGTCTGACCTGTCGCATACCGCTTCCAGTAATGGTGTATCCCGAAGCTAAGAACGGTGTTATTCAGATCATACTGCTGTGCTGCTGAGGAAAACATCCTTTGGACCATCAATTCCTTATCCATAGTAAGTTGAAATTATACAGTAATTATTTGTTTTGCGAAAGTGCAATGTTCGAATAATTGTAGCCCCTCACTGAAACGTGGATGGGGCCGTTGCCCCATCCTTCACTGAAGGATGGCGAATTTTGAACTTGACAACCACCGCACATGTGCCCTACTATTGACCCGTGAAGACTATCGCAACAGCCAGTTCACGTCTGACGATGGATGATGTCTGGGACCTCTACAGAGAAGATCTTAAGAGGGTGGAAAATCAGATCCGGGCAGACCTGAAATCAGACGTCCCTCTGATCGATACTATAAGCACCTACCTCTTTACGAGTGGCGGCAAACGCTTCAGGCCCCTGCTGCTCATCCTGACATCACAGCTGGCCGGATACCGCGGAGATGTGCAGACAGAGCTTGCCAGTGTTATAGAGCTCATCCATACCGCGACACTCCTCCATGATGATGTGATCGACGAGGCCAATATACGCCGTGGCAATAAAACCGCGCGGATGTTGTGGGGAAACCAGGCGAGTATTCTCGTCGGTGACTATCTCTACACAAGGGCCCAGTGCAAGATCGTGTCTCTCCGCAACCATGAAATCAACGAAGCCGTCGCCGAGGCCACCAGACGGATGACGAGGGGTGAACTCTCTCAACTGGCATACAATGGCGATGTGCAAATTACTGAGGAAGATTATCTGGAGATCATAGGCAACAAGACCGCTGCCCTCATTGCCGCGGCATGCCGCATAGGGGCCATTCTCGGAGAGTGCCCAGACAATAATAAAGAGGGAATTGAATCGTATGGCTGGAATGTAGGTATCGCCTTTCAGTTAGCGGATGATACCTTAGACTATGTCGCTGACACGGCCAAGCTCGGAAAATCTATCGGGAAAGACCTGCAGGAAGGCAAGATTACCCTTCCGCTCCTGTGCCTCCTTCAAAGATGTTCACAGGATGAAGTCCATAAAATCGGGAAGATTATAGGGCTATCTGATTTCACGCCGGAGAATCTTGATTTTATCCTGAAGCTGATGCATCACTATGGGGTTATTGAATATTCATTTGATATGGCCAGAGGCTATGTTGAAAAGGCTAAAAAAAGCCTCATGTTATTTAAGGACTCCATGTCTCTGCAAGCCCTATTTGCAGTGGCTGATTACGTGGTAGACCGTGAGTTGTAGTTATGGAGCAACCTGTTCATCAACTGGTGCAGTTAGCACGGGAGGCGATTCGGGAGTACCTTGAGAAGAGAGAGATTCTAAGGCTGCCTGATAAGTTAAATCAGGAAAGCAGAGAGAGACACGGGGTCTTTGTCTGTTTGAAGGAAAAAGGGAAGTTACGGGGATGCATAGGCACCTATGAACCTGTAACCTCTTGTGTGGCTGAAGAGGTCATACAAAATGCCATATGTGCTGCTATAAGAGACCCCCGTTTTATGCCGGTCACACTGTCTGGCTTAAAAGAGATCGATATTTCTGTAGATATCCTCAACCCTCCTGAGCCTATCAACTCTATTCATGAACTTGATTCTAAGAGATACGGAGTCATTGTAAAAAGCAGGGGCCGGTGCGGGCTTTTGCTTCCGGATATCGAGGGGGTAGACACAGCGGAAGAACAGGTAGAAATCGCTAAAGAAAAGGCAGGCATTGGCCCTAATGAGCCTGTAGAGCTGTTCAGATTCGAGGTAAGGCGATATGGCTGACATTCTTCCATTTAGAGGTATCCGGTATAATCCGGAAAAGATTAAAGACCTTAGCCGGGTCGTCACCCCACCATACGATATCATTTCCCCTGATGAGCAGGAAAGATTCCACAACCGGGATGAATACAATATCATAAGGCTGGACCTCGGCAAAGAATTCACAGATGACACGGGGCACAATAATCGCTACACAAGGGCGGCAGACTATCTGTCCAAATGGCTCTCTTCGAAGGTGCTGATACAAGTCGATTCACCGTGTATCTATTTTTACGAATTAATATACGCTCTCCCCGGTGGTTCACAAAAGACTATGAAAGGGTTCATCGCTCTCTGTAAATTGGAGGATTTCAAAAGCGGCAAGGTCGTCCCCCATGAGTATACACTATCCAAACCAAAATCTGACAGGCTTAATCTATTGCGGGCATGTAATGCAAATCTTAGCCTGATCTTCTCACTCTATTCATCCGCACAGGGCACGATAAACGATTCCATCCAGAGGAGTATAGGAAACTCTGCCCCAGGGATTGATGTTCTCGATGATCACAATATCAGACATAGAGTCTGGACGGTAGTGGACCCTGAGACCATCGATCTCGTGAAAAGGGAGATGAAGAACCAGACTGTCTACATCGCTGATGGACACCACCGGTATGAGGCCTCACTAAATTATAGCAATGAATTACGGAAAAAGGGGGGGCTGATGAGTGGAAATAAAAACCCCTCTGACTATATTATGATGTATTTTGCCAACATGGCTGAGCCGGGGCTTACCGTACTTCCGACACACAGACTCCTCTTTAATCTCCCGGCATCTAAACTGGAGGGGTTGACAGAGCGGCTTGATAGTCATTTTTTATTAAAACCCTTCGACTTTTCCAGGTCTGGCGAATCAGGGGCAAGACAACAGTTGCTTGATGCCATGAAGAAGGCCTCTCCTCAGGAGCACCTCATAGGAATGTATCTAAAGGGTGATAATCGATACATCCTCCTCTCCCTCAAAGATGAGGGCCTGCTGCAAAAGGGACCCTCTGCCAGGCCGTTTGCATGGAGACGGCTTGATGTAGCGATACTTCAAAGCCTTATCCTGGAGGAAATCCTCGGCCTCAGTGAAGAGTCCTTAAAGAAACAGGAAAATCTTTCCTATGTAAAAGATATCGAAGAGGTGTTACAAAAGGTACATTCCGGAAAATATCAGATTGCTTTCTTGCTCAACCCTACCAAGATAGAAGAG
Organism: Nitrospirota bacterium; assembly: GCA_023248395.1. Classification (GTDB taxonomy): domain Bacteria; phylum Nitrospirota; class 9FT-COMBO-42-15; order HDB-SIOI813; family HDB-SIOI813; genus JAHFEQ01. The sequence continues at coordinate 2,404 of JAHFEQ010000056.1, read as the reverse complement.
ATCAAGGATGTGACAAGTGCAGGGGAGCGGATGCCGCAGAAGTCTACCTATTTTTATCCGAAGTTCCTGACCGGACTCGTGATGTATAAATTTTGACTCCATGCTAATATTCCTCAACAGCTCTTTTGTCCCGGAAGGTGATGCAAAGGTCTCCATCTTCGACCGCGGTTTTCTGTACGGCGACGGGGTATTTGAGACCCTCCGGGCCTACAGGGGCATCATATTCCATTGCAATGATCATATAGACCGGCTGTTCCAATCAGCCAATGCCATCTATATAACACTTCCCTTCACAAAAGAATATTTCAAAGAGGCCTTGTACAGAACATTACAGGAAAATAATCTCCGGGATGCCTATTTGAGATTGTCCGTCACCAGAGGGGAATCTGAGCCAGGCCTTGATATCGAGGGGTGCTCTCACCCCACGGTGATCATCATCCCAAAGGCTTTTAGTGGTTATCCTGAGGACCGTTATGCACACGGTATCAAAGCCGCCGTTGTAAATACAAGACGGATACCCCCTTCTGTTTTAGACCCAAAGATAAAATCATTAAACTTTCTCAATAATATAATGGCTAAGATCGAGACAAAAGATATTGCAGCATCAGAAGGGATAATGCTCAACATAGAAGGGTATGTGGCTGAAGGGACTGTAAGCAATGTCTTTATTGTAAAAGATGGGGTTATAAAAACACCGTCGCTCAGCGTGGGAATTCTTAATGGTGTCACAAGGTCTATAGTTATTGACCTGGCAAGGGGAAACAATACTCTTGTTATAGAACAGCCCTTCTATCCTGATGAGCTGTATACTGCAGATGAATGTTTTATTACAAGCACTATTGCTGAAGTCCTGCCTGTCACATCTATAGATAATAAACAGATAGGAAACGGACAGCCAGGCGAGATTAGTAAGCAACTGCTGAAATCTTTCCGGCTTCTAACTTCGATTAGCATTTGACAGAAGAATTTCATTTTGCTATTTTAAGTTTTACAGAAGCAAATTCCTGCCTTAAAAGAATAGAGGAAAAGATGAGTCCTCCATCCATTGACAAGAAGTATACCTACAAAGACTATCTCCAGATAGAGGATGAAAAACGATATGAGGTTATGGAGGGAGGACTGATTATGGTCCCGGCGCCCCTTACTATCCATCAGAGGATATCGAGGAATGTGGAAGTTATTCTCTGTAATTTTGTAAAAGAAAATAGAATGGGAGAGGTCCTGGATGCCCCAACCGATGTCGTCCTGTCAGAGGATGTGGTCGTCCAGCCTGATATCCTCTTTATCAGCAAAGAGAGGCTCAACATCATTGAAGAGGCTGCAATCATGGGGAGCCCCGATCTGATCGTTGAGGTCGTATCTCCATCTTCTGCATCCTATGACACCATTGAAAAAAGGGGAGTCTATGAAAAGTACGGGGTAAAGGAATACTGGCTGGTCTTCCCCCAGGAAAAGGCTATAGAGGTCTTGACCCTTGAAAACAGTATCTACAGGGAGTTCTGTAAGGCCAATAAGACAGGGGTCATCAGGTCAAAGGTCCTTAATGGGTTGGCAATGGATTTGACAGACGTATTCGAATTAGAAGGGCTGAAAAGAACAGATTCAAAGAATTAAGTATGGTGGCCCCAGAATTCCGGCCAGGTGTCCTACAAGCCACCCTCTCAGGCAGCCTTAATTTCAAGACGTTGATGAGGGCCAATGATGACCTGTGCTCTCAGGGCATCGGCCAGCTTCCAGAGAGTCTCCAGAGTGGGAAGATAGTCTCCTGATTCAATGCGGGCAATTTGAGGCTGTTTCAGGCCTGTCATCCTGGCAAGATCTCTTTGAGATAGCCCCTTGTCTTCCCGCAGCCGGGCGATCATGATGGCAATCCGTACCTGAACCCGGGCATCCTCAAGGTCTTTGGCAAATTGGCGATCCCCTTTAATCTGTTCTTTGACGTATTGGCGATGCGCTTTCATTTTCTATCCTCCTTATGGTCTCGGCCTTTCGGGCCTCTGCCAGTTCAATATCTTTAGGTCTAAGCTTTTGTCTCTTCTTAGTCAGGGCGTGCAGGATCACAAAACGCTGTTCTATCATGGCAAAGTATAAGAACCGGTATTCTGTTCCTGCCCATTCAGGACGTAGCTCCCATTAGCCCTTGCCTTCCGGGGAAGAGAGTTTAAGAAGTCTTCAATGGGGCTTTCACCCCGCTTTGTTTGATAATAGAAGACCTCCCAGCCCATGAAGGTAAGATAACATATATGTTATCAGATGTCAATTGTCGCTTTGCCAATTGTTGACAATCAACAGCCTATAGAATATTTTGTTTCTCTGTAGAAAATTCTGTGGTCGTATTGACCCATGGATTTATAAAAAAGAGTCAAAAACCGCCAAAGACAGAAATAGAAAGGGCAGAAGCCTG
>JAHFEQ010000099.1 GCA_023248395.1 Nitrospirota bacterium | reverse complement strand
TTCAGACTCCAAAGGTATTCGGGGTAAAACTCCGGGGAAAGCTTCCACCCTGGGTGTCTGGCAAGGATGTTATCCTTGAGATGCTCCGGAGACACTCGGTAAAGGGCGGGGTTGGAAAGATCATCGAGTATTTCGGTCCGGGGGTAAAAACTCTATCCGCCACAGACCGGGGCACGATTGCCAACATGGGGGCTGAACTGGGTGCTACAACAACAGTCTTTCCTTCGGATGAGCGGACAAGGGAATTCCTGAACCGGCAGGGGCGGGGTAATGTCTGGGTTTCACTCGAGGCAGATGAAGATGCGCATTATGATGAGATAGATGAGATAGACCTTTCGGGGCTTGAACCGCTGATTGCATGCCCCACGTCACCGGATAATGTCAAGAAGGTCTCTGACGTGGAAGGGACGCCTGTTCATCAGGTCATCATTGGTTCATCAGTAAATTCTTCGTTCAGAGACCTGATGATTGTCTGCAAGACTCTCAAGGGACGGGTGACCCATTCCAGCGTCAGTCTGGAGATAAACCCCGGGAGCCGTCAGGTACTGGAAAATGTTATTAAGGAAAGTGGAGCTCTCTCTCTCGCTCATGCAGGTGCCCGTATCCATCAATCCGGATGCCTTGGATGTATCGGGATGGGGCAGGCCCCGGCAACAGAGACGGTATCGTTAAGGACATTTCCCAGAAACTTTCCTGGAAGGAGTGGGACGGAGAATGACCGGGTGTATCTCTGTAGCCCTGAAACTGCGGTAGCCGCTGCTATCTTCGGGAAGATGGCGGACCCGAGAAGACTGGGTGATTATCCTGAGGTCACAGAACCGGAGAGGTACCTATTCAACGATGAACTTTTGTTAAAACCCCTCCCTCCTGCAGAGAGGAAGAAGATAGAGATTGTCAGGGGGCCTAATATTGCGTCATTCCCTCCTTTAGACCCTATGCCAGAAGGATATGAGGGAGAGATACTCTTGAAGGCAGGGGATAATATCTCTACCGATGAGATCCTGCCTGCCGGAAACGAGGTCCTTCCCCTCCGGAGCAATCTTCCTGCTATCAGTGAATATGTCTATGAAAGGGTGGATAAGACCTTCTACAAGAGATGCAGAGAGAAGGGGGGAGGGATCGTTATCGGGGGAGAGAACTATGGGCAGGGATCTTCGAGAGAACACGCCGCACTGGCGCCAAGATATCTTGGCGTCCGGATAAAGATAGCCCTGAGTTTTGCCAGAATCCATCGATCGAATCTCATAAATTTTGGCGTAATCCCGTTTCTTTTCTGCAATCCAGAGGATTATAAAAGGCTGAGACTAGGGGAGAGGTTGAAATTTCCTGAATTGAGAAAAGCTATCCAGTCAGGGAAAGAAGAGATAACAGCGGTGAACGGCGATAGAGCGATTAAATTAGTCCTCCGGGTAAGCGACAGGGAGAGGAGATGCCTGCTTGAGGGTGGGCTGTTAAACCTTGTCAAAACATTCCTATCTACAAACACTTGACAATAAAACCCCTCTTCATTTATTATCAGTCCGATGGAAAAATCAGATGACAGGCTTAAAGAGCTGATGAAGACGCTGGCTGACACCATTGGTCATGTTTTTAGCGGAAACGAGGAGATCAGGCAAACCCTGTCAATGATCGAGAAGGAAGGGTATCATGTTGATCTGGTACTGGCATCTGTAACCAGAATATCTGAGAAAGAGGGCAATCAGTCAGCTGACGCTGAGATAAGTGACTATGACAGGTCATTCCTGGAGAAGATACGTATCCGCTTTGACGAAAGAGATTAGGTACGATGCGTCAAAATGGGGGCTCTTAGCTCAGTCGGTAGAGCAGAGGCCTGAAAAGCCTCGTGTCCGCAGTTCAATTCTGCGAGAGCCCACCAAAACACCCGTGAATTGTGACCGTATTTCCGGCCCAAGTCAAAAAAAGGGGCTCTCCATGCACCCTTCTAGAGCCCCCCTTCTATGCGACACATCTTTCTCCCTGCCTGACCACCTGGTTTGACCCTCTTCAGCCGCTTTATTAAGCTGCCTTCTTTAAAGTACCCCTCTCGACACTCTTGATATGCCTTCTTACGCCAAGAACATCGCCGAAGCTCTTGCGGCATATCGGACACCTTTTTTCCGCAATGGCAGTCATATCAAAGACAAAAGTGGAGAGTAGTGCGGCAAATGTTATGATCACCGAAACGTATACCCAATCTGATAAGAAAACCATGGGGAACACCCCCTCTCTCGATAATGCCTTTCATTCTCAATATAAGTATACAACTATTTTTTCAGGGGTGTCAAGGTATTAAATATCTTCCTGATGACCTCCTCAATCTCTACTTCTTCTACAGAAAGATCTTCAACAGGAAGCTCGCTAAGTATGGTGGCTGTTGATCTCGCAATATCTTTTTTGCTCGCCTTCAGTACCACGGTAAGGCCACTACGCTCCACGACTTCTCCGTACTTGCCGAGATTATCTTCTTTATACTCATGCGAGAATGTCAACCGTATAACCTTGTGGTCTGCATAACTGTGCATCAGGTCATCAACGGACCCATCGTATACGATGGTTCCATTATTGATCACAATCACACGCCTGCATAATCGCTCAATATCCCGCATATAATGGCTTGTCAGGAGCACGGTAGTCTTCTTGATCGTATTATACTCCCGGATATAATCCCTGATCTTCTCCTGGGAGATGATATCAAGTCCTATGGTAGGCTCATCTAAGAACAGGACCTTTGGAGAATGGAGGAGTGCGGCGGCCAGTTCACATTTCATTCTCTGTCCCATAGAGAGCTTTCTGACCGGCACATCGATGATCTCCTTTATATCAAAGAGTTCTAAGAGTTCTCCTAAATTATGCTGATATGTCCCGGGGTCTATCTCATAGATTTCTCTGTTGAGGATAAAAGACTCCTGAGCCGGAAGGTCCCACCACAACTGATTTTTCTGTCCCATGACAATAGAAAATTGCTTCTGATAAGCCGGTTCCCGCCTCCATGGTGCATGCCCCAATACAACGGCATCACCAGAGGTCGGGTAGAGTATGCCGGAGAGGATCTTCAGAGTTGTTGTTTTACCAGCGCCATTTGGGCCTAAAAACCCTACGAGCTCTCCCTCTTCGATCTCAAAAGATATCCCCTTCAAGGCTTCGTTATATAGCTTTTCTCTCCAGAAGAGACTCTTCAGAGAGCCTGCAAGCCCTGGTGCTTTCTTAAAGTACTCATAGGTCTTGGAAAGTTTCTTTACCTGTATTGAAAAAGGCATAATTTCTATCCGCTTGCAGAGGAGTAGTGCTCAATACTCTTTTTCCACACCAATAACCCTGCTGTTAAAAACGATATCCCTATAATAAGTGATATCATGGCGAAATGCCACCCTATGCGGCCTATCAGTATCGATGCAGGGACTGTGGCGATAATCCCGATGGGTATGATGAATGTGAATATCACCTTACCGATCCCTCTAAAGACATCCCCTGGATAGCGGGATGTCTCCATGAAAAAATATAGGATGGTATTTAACTCCTGTGTCTTTATCACCCAGAATACGACGCTGTTAATGAGGAGGCTGAATCCATAATATATCATCAGTGAGTTCAGGAGAAACAGGATATAGAGGAACACGTTGATCCAGCTCCATTGATCCAGATGCGAAATCCCGTAACCCACAAGGATAATCCCCATGATACTCTCTCCGAGGCTTTCTGACAGGGAGATGTGCCTGAAGGCGAGATGGATATTAGGGGCTATTGGCCTCACCATAAATATATCAAATGTTCCGGTCCGGATATGACTTCCCAATTCCAGGAAACCGCGTCTGAATGTCAGATAGGCCATTTCCCGGATAATCCCCACACTCCCGATTAAGATAACGGACTGATGGAATGTCCACCCTGCAATGGTGTTCACATGGCTGTAGATAATCTTGAACAGGATGACGCTGATGCTGACAAACCCTATATCCATGACCACGAGGGTGATAAAGTTTGATCTGTAGATCATATCCTCCTTGAGATTCTGGGACAGGAACACCCGATAGAGTTTCAGGTATCTTCTTATGGTTCTGTAAAATTCAGGCACCCACTGCCTCATACCTCTTTATCCCTCTTATGAGGAGTATCCGTGCGAGGCCATAGAAAATAAGGATCCAGACTAAAAGGGCTGCAAAGGAAGGCCAGGGGTTATCGATCTTCCCTAAATATAGGCTTGCAGGGAAAAATACGAGATACTTAAAGGGGAGCACATCAGATATCCTGATCAGGATATCAGGGAAAAGGTCGAGTGGGAGCATTGCTCCGGCAAAGAAGAGTATCAGGGTCTGCAGCATATATTTGAATGTCCGTACCTGTGTCAGCCAGAAGGTGATCATCCCCACGCAGAAATCCAGCTCGAAGGCAAGAACAATACCGAGGATCACTGATATGAGGAAGTAGATTAAGGTGATGAATCGTTCCGGGAATGCGAAATAACCCCAGAAGACTATCGATATTAATCCTACGGCCATCATGACAAAAAGCGCCTCGAGGATTTTTCCCGACAGATTTACAGTAAACCAGTAGAAGAAATAGTCGAGGGGTTTTATAAGAAAATTTGAGAAATTGCCATTTTTTATATTATCAATAACATCCCAGCTGATATAGGAAAAGATGACAGAGTTTATTATCAGCTGAAGGAGATAGTATGTGGTGAGCTGGGAGAGGGTGTAATTACCCACGGTTTGGCCCTCACGATAGACAGCAGACCAGAGGTATAAGAGGACCCATATGTAGAGGGAATATCCGGCGATATATATTACGAGAGAAAATCTATACTGGAGAGTGTTCTGCCAGTTGATGTGAAAAAGGGTGATATATTTCTTCATATCATAGGGGAAATGTGGCACATCTGCTTCCATGCCAGGCCTGCTGCTCCGACCACCCCTGCACTGCCTGGAAGCTTACCTTTGACAACCTTCGTTTGTTTCACTATAGCGGTATAAGCCCTCTTCTCTATCTCCTCCTTTGCGGCAGGCATAAAGAAGTCCCAGGCCCCGGTCACAGCACCCGTCAGGACGATCATCTCCGGGTTAAGGACATGGATCAGACTGGCGATTGCAATCCCAAGATAGGCACCTGCCTCTTTCAGGATACCGATGGAGAGCCTGTCCCCTTGAGTGGCGGCCTCGTATATCATCTTTGCCGTTATCGTACTGTTATCACCTTCCGAAAGCCTCTTCAGGATGGTCCTTTTTCCATCGCCTATCGATTCTATAGCACTCCTGACCATCCCTGTAGCAGAAGAGTAGGCCTCAAGGCATCCACTATTACCGCAACTACATCGTGGTCCATCCGGGTTTACAGTCATATGTCCTATCTCACCAGCCATGCCCTGGACGCCATACCAGACATTGCCGTCCAGTATTATTCCGCCTCCGATCCCTGTGCCCAGGGTCAGGCATACCAGGCTGCTGACCTTGCGGCCCGCACCTCTCCATTTTTCGCCATAGGCAGCGC
>JAHFEQ010000055.1 GCA_023248395.1 Nitrospirota bacterium | reverse complement strand
GGTCCGGCCAGGAAGTAACCGGCCTGGTATACCACCCTTTAGGCTCTTTATCGCCCTTGTTGGCGTCACTGTATTCCTCCTTCCAGGCGTTATATTCAAACTGTCCTGTAATCGTATTCCAGTGTCCTGAGATGTCAAATCCGGTGAGGGTCCGATCCTCTTCGAAATCGTTTCCCTTATATTCGATTCCATTCTGGGCCGCATAGTTTGCCCCGATGGTCAGGTGCTGTCCCTTCCCAAGATGGGCATCGCTCTGGCTCTTTTCGATCCAGCCTGGAGGGGAGAGCTCGACCCTCGCAATGTAGAGGATGCCGGACTTGTGGACGGCATTGGAACTCACCGTAGAATTGGGCTCCCAACCATCTGCCAGTGCTACATTATATCCAAAAGGAACCATTAAGAAGGTCTCACAGATCTTCCGGGTCAGTCTTGCCCATCTCTCCCTTGACTTAAGCGATTCTTAGAGCTACACTTTTCTTGTTTTTCAACCAGTATGGAGGCTTTATGCTGGCAAGAAATTATTTATTGGTATTACTGATCCTTCTTATTCTTGGAAGTGATGCGTTTGCTCAGGAGAAAAAATGGAGTGATGCCGGAGAGCTCTCCTTTATCGACACCGGTGGAAATTCCAACGTGACGACCCTGTCCGTAAAGAATCTTGTGAAACACAGGTTCAGTGAAAAGGTTGAAGGGTCATGGAAGATTGATATTCTGTATGGAAAGAGCGATGATGTAAAAAATTCGGAGAGCTACCTGACTGAGCTCAGGGCAGATTACCTGTTTACGAACCAGCTTTATGCGGCTTTAATCGGAGGCTGGCTTAAAAACAAGTTTGCAGGTATCGATGCCCGGTACTACGTAGGTCCCAGTGTAGGCTATAAATTCCTTATGGGGCCCAAACATTTCCTGAAAAGCGAGGCAAGCCTGAACTATACGAAGGAAGAGTATATAGACGATACCAGTGGAAAATATTTAAGCGGCAAAGTATTCGCACTTTATGAGTACAGCTTTTCTAACAAGAACAAGTTCTCTCAATCCGTCGAGTACGTTAACGATTTCAGCAATGCAGATAATTACAATATCGGTTCGGTAACAGCCATCATATCTGCGTTGGATGATAATCTATCCCTGAAATCAAGTTACGAGGTAAAATATGATAATGAACCTGTGCCGTCCACTCTTGATAAAACAGATACCATTTTGGCGTTAACCTTACTCATTAACTATAACTAAATGTGAAGTAAACAAACAAACTATGGGAATGATCACAGAGTTCCGCGAGTTCGCAGTCAAAGGCAACGTCGTCGATATGGCGGTAGGTATTATTATCGGCGCTGCCTTTGGGGCGATTGTTAAGTCGCTGGTCGACGATGTCATCATGCCGCCGATAGGACTGATTCTTGGCAATGTCGATTTCTCCAGCCTCTTTGTCGTCCTTCGGGGGGGTGCCAAAGCCGCCGGTCCGTACGCAACACCTGCCGAAGCGGTCGCCGCCGGAGCCGTGACCTTGAACTATGGCAAGTTTATCAACAGCGTGGTCAGTTTTCTGATTGTCGCCTGGGCCGTGTTTATGCTCGTCAAATCGGTCAACCGGTTCAAGCGCGAAACCCCGCCTGCGCCGGCAGTCACGCCGGCCACGAAAGAATGTCCCTTCTGCTTTTCTACCATTCCGATCAAAGCTACTCGCTGTCCCGGTTGCACCAGCCCTCTTGAAGGTGCCAGAGGGTAGCCAATCCCGTAGTTCGGGAAGGCTTGGTATGTTTATAATCCGGGACCATACCTATGGTACTTCCAGTCCTCTCATGATATCGAATCAATCTTTCCATTTTTTTGTTACTATCCCCTGTTGAGCGTCCCCCAGAAGCTCTCCATAGGGGCATTATCATAGCAGTTTGATGAGGGACGGATAGAGAAGAATTAAATAAGATATTTAATTTTGGGATGTCTGGGTACAATTAACCTTGCAAATTGAAATAATCTCTTTTATAATACAAGGATGATTGCACGAAAGATACAGGGTATAATTGAAAGGTCTTTAAAGAAGTATCCTGTCGTTGGTATCCTGGGCTCCCGTCAGGCAGGCAAAACGACCCTCGCAAAAGAGATTAGGAAAGGCATTAATCGAAAGGTCGTTTATCTTGATTTAGAACTCCCTTCGGATCAAAACAAGTTACGTGATCCGGAGTTGTATCTTACTCAATTTACTGATGCCATTGTAGTGATAGACGAAATACAGCGGATGCCCTTCCTATTCCCTCTCATACGGGCCCTTGTTGATAAGAAAAGGGTTGGCGGCCGGTTCCTTATCCTCGGCTCAGCTTCTCCTGAGCTCATAAGGCAAGCGTCCGAGAGTCTGGCTGGAAGGATAATCTATCATGAACTGACGCCGTTTACCTTGCATGAAACAGGGCATAAGCGTATTCAACAGTTATGGCTAAGAGGCGGCTATCCTGAAAGTTACCTATCCGGGAATGATGAGGAGAGCTTTGTATGGAGGGAGACATTTATAAAGACCTATTTAGAAATGGACATCCCGCAGCTTGGTATTCATGTGCCGGCCATGCAGCTCAGGAGATTCTGGACCATGCTCGCTCATTTTCACGGGCAGCTCTGGAATGCAAGCCAGATTGCAAACAGTCTGGGGTTATCGGCCCCGACTATCAGAAATTATCTGGACATCCTTGAAGAGACCTTTATTGTAAGGCGGTTAGTACCTTATCATCTCAATTTAAAAAAACGGCTGATAAAGTCTCCAAAGGTATATATCCGTGACTCGGGTCTGCTTCACGCCTTGTTACGGCTACGGACATCTGAGGACTTACAGGCTCATCCTTCTCTGGGCAGTTCCTGGGAAGGATTCGTGATCGAGCAGATAGCCGGACTGATTCCAGAAAGCTGGGAGATTTATTTTTACCGGACAAGCGCAGGAGCAGAGATAGATCTGCTTCTTTTTGACCAAAAAAGGAAGCCAATAGCAATAGAGATAAAATATTCGCTAAGTCCTACAGTTACGAGGGGGTTCTGGAATGCATGGGAGGACATCTCATGCAGAAGAGGCTATGTTGTATATCCCGGTGAAGAATCCTATCCGATGGGGAGTGGTGTCTCTGTATTGCCGGTAAAAGACTTGATAAAGATTATAGAGGAGAGATGAGGTTGCCAGAAGGGGTTTTTCAAGGGTGAACACTCTGTTTCTGGGCACACTAATCGGGCAGGTCTTCTGGCTCCTGGATCATTCTACTAACCGAGCCTTCCCGGGATTAACACCCCAGTGGCCTGCTCCCGGCTTTCGTCCCCAGATACAGCGGCGGGACCACCCCTGATTCTAACAGGGTTCCCTCTTGGCTTAACCCTTTGAAAAAAGTTAAGCACACCTGAATTAGGTATAGTTATAAAACAGTATATCTACTCATGTCAAGATGATTTTATTATTTCTCTTGACGCACCTAAGGACAATTTCTATAATACTAAATAATCTAATCGCTCTATAAAAAGGAGGTGATTATTAAGAGGCGTTATAACTATGGTTATATTGGATATCCTCATTGCATTATTAATTGTTTCAGTGGAATACAAGATTATGCTGAAAGGCGAGACTGTAAAGGGACTCATGGAGAGGCTAGTATCAAAAAAATAAATTAATAAGGAGGAGTAAAATGAAACGTTCTGCAAAATTGTTTTTAATCGGGATTCTGATCACAGAGCTCATAGCTGTGTCAACAGCAGGAGCAAAAAGGAAAGATGTAAAATCTATGTCAAAAGAGCAACAGATAAAGCTTGCCCAAAGTGCCGGACCTTACTATATCTCAAAAGACGCAACCATAATGATGGAGGATAAAGACGGAAAGACAGTGGAGGCCCAAAAAGGGACCAATGGTTTTACCTGTTTTCCTGATATCGATGGTCAGGAGATACCAGACCCGATCTGTGCTGACCAGGCTACCATACAATGGATAAATGATCTTATGAGCAAGGCGCCTAAACCGACCAATACTGTCCCTGGGGTTGCCTATATGGCAAAAGGGGGATGGCACTGGGAGAAAGATGGGAAAATCCTTATGGATAAGAATGAACCGGGGGCAAAGAAAGTTAAGGAACCACCTCACTGGATGGTCATATGGCCATTTGATTCAAAGGCACACGGGTTACCAGCCTATCCTGGAAAATTAGGGACATACGTCATGTGGGATGGAACACCTTTTGCCCATTTGATGATTTACCAGGACCCGAATAAGTTGAAGATAGACAAATGAGAAAATCAGGGTAGAGACGCATTACAATGCGTCTCTACAAACTCGCTAAATCATAAAAGAGAATCACCTGAGTTCCTTGTAAGTCTTCTGAATATCCAGAATGCCAATTCCTTCCTAATCTTCAGACCTCCGGCTAGAAAAACGGTACGCTCAGCAACGCAGGGGCGGCAAGCATGGGGCCGACGATGACAGGGGACAGCGCGCTGACCTGATGGTGCGGGCAACGCCGGTCACGCCTGCCGCGGCAGAACGCTCATCCGGACTGACCACCGCCATGATATAGGATTGACGGGTAGGCACATCCATCTGGGAGATGCTGAATCGTATCAGCAGCACGGCAACAGCAAGGGGGAGGCTGGGCATGAGCGGTACCAGCATGAGCAGGATGTTCGAAGGAATGTGGGTGAAGACCATTGTCTTGATCAGCCCGATGCGGGATGCCACACGCACCGCGGCCAGGGCCGAGAGGCCGGCCAGGACATTCGCACCGAAAAAGATACTGCCCAGAACGGCCGGTTCCACCTGGAAGCGGATCTGAAACCAGTAGGCCATAATGCTCTGCAGCACAAAGCCGCCTGCAAAGGCGTCCAGGGCGAACAGTGCAGAGAGCTTTAGCACAACCCCTCTCGATCGATGCAACCCCAATAACGGCATGGGAGCAGGAAAGAGATTATTCTCCCTGCCATCATGGACTTCGACCGCTGATGAGAGTCGCATGAACAGCAGCGCCAGCATCAGCCCGATCGCCGCATAACTGAATACCATCAAATGATAGGTTTCAAATGCCGTAAATTCGAAGCCTTGCAAGGCTTGTGCGATCATCCCGCCACTGAGCGCCCCTGATGCAGTCGCAAAAGAACCCACCAGATTGTACCAGGCGAAAACCCGCGTGCGCTCCCTGTCCGGAACAGCATGTGACAAGGCCGCTTGCTCAATGGATAGAAAAGGACCGACCTCGTAGCCGCTGGGACTGATCACCCCGATGGTTGCTGCAATCAGCAGGATTATAAAGTTCTTTGTTAGTGCGAATAACACCCCGGCGAAGATCATTAGGGCCGCGCCGGCAACAAGCATCCTCCGTCTGCCGAGACGGTCGGCTGCCATGGTAATCCACAAGGAGATGACCGTATCGCCGATTAATGTGAGGGTGAGCAACAGGCCGATCTGCGTTTCACTCAGGCCGGCCTGCATCAGGTACAGCACAAGCACAACGGATAAAAACCCATAGGCAAATAGCCGGACAATGCGCGTGCTGAAAAGGAGCCTGCCATCCAATGTCAGGGCGTGCAGGGATAGCATTTCCCGCCTATTCTTTTTGCAACAGGTCCTCGATCTTTACACCGACCTGGGAACCGTGGCCGCCGAAGACTGAGCCTGTAATATGCTTCCCAAACCGCTTGAGATCAAGCTCGTAAGCCTTATCCGGCAGGGCCACATATCCAACCTCCTTTGTGAGGGTTGTCCCGCTCTTAATATAAAACTCAACAAACCTCTGAACCTCTTCCCTGTCAGCAGACTTCCTGTTTACATAGATAAATAGCGGCCTTGACAGTGGCTGGTACAGGCCTTTCACCACATTTTCATACGTGGACAGGACCGGCCCTTTACCATTTTCATCATTCCCGTCATCAATCCCCACGAGCTTTAGCTTCTCTTTATTTTCTTCATAATAGGCCACCCCGAAGAAGCCCAGGGCATAAAGATCCGTGGCAATCCCTTGCACAAGGACATTATCATCCTCGCTTGATGTGAAATCACCACGGCTCGAGTGCTCCTTACCGACAATGGCCTCTGTGAAGTAGTCATACGTGCCGGAGTCTACCCCTGGTCCAAAGAGATGGATCTCCTTATCAGGCCAGCCCTGGCGGATCTGTTTCCACCTTGTAATCTTCCCCTGGGCCGCTGGTTCCCATATCTTTTTTAGCTCCTCTACAGTTATAGATACGACCCAGTGGTTCTTTGGATTAACAACAACAGCCAGCCCATCATATGCCACAGGAAGCTCGATATATTCGATATCATTCTTCTTGCAGAGCTCAACCTCAGTCGGTTTTATGGGGCGGGAGGCATCACTGATATCTGTCTCACCACCACAGAACTTTTTAAAACCGCCGCCTGTGCCGGATATGCCTACCGTAACCCTTATCTTCCCCCTGTCAATCTTCTGGAACTCCTCGGCCACTGCCTCCGTGATGGGGTAAACTGTGGACGAGCCGTCTATCTTTATGATGGCAGCAGAATAGACCTTAGAACTTATTGATATTCCCATGAGTAGTACTATAAGACATACGGCTATCCTTCTCATCTTTCCTTCAGTCAAAATCCCCCCTTCAAAAACTTACCTGAAATACCACCTGTCCCTTTTTGTCATCCTCTGTTTTTGCGTCATCATGACTCCTCTCATATGCAACAAGTACATAATTATTACTATAAATTTTGTAACTTATTCCACCTATGAATAAGTCTTGCTTGTTATTCCCTGAATCCGTGTCCGGGTCCCAAACATCATATCTTGCCATAACAGCCATCTTCTCATACCCTGGAAGCCTGAAATCCCCAAATATAGAATAGCCAGACCTGTCCTTTGTGTCATCACCCTTCTGATTCCCCTTCGCCTGGACATATTCACCTGTAAGGACTATGAGCCTGTTTTGATAACTTATGAAGGCTGCATTATTCCTCCATTCCGGATTTGTTATCTTATTCCCTTTGCCAGATAACCCAAAATAGGTCAATTGAAGGCCGGGGATTACGTCTGGGATAGGCCTTAGGCTTATCCTCCCCTCTATGACCTTATTCTGATTATCTTCGGTTGCGTGATATCCCCCGCCATTATACACACCAACATGATAGCTCCCATATCTTCCTGAATAGGGACTAGGATATCCAACCGTTTCCTGCAAATCCTTGCTAAGCTTTCCTCCAAAATTTCCGAGCAGCCCTAACCCCACGTCAGCTGAATTAAAGTTCCCAAACCTCTCCTGAAACATCGTCCCCTGCAACCTGTAGATATTTATAGCTTCCTGAAAGTCAAGCCACGGTATCTGAGCAAGACCTGCACGCAGATCATTGTCAGTCAAAAGACCATAATCTTGTAAAAGAAGATCCACATAATAGTATTTCATCCTTAGGGATATATCACCCTTTTGTGGATTATCCCCTTCTTCGCTTCCCACTTTTACTTTTTTCTCTATCAAAGTGACATCAGGTGTAATCCTTGTCTTAAGCCACGTAGTTATATCCTTTTTTATATTTAGATACCCTCTTTTCAGGGAAAATTCATTAAAGCTCTCTCCACCTTTAGTCCCAGCAGAATAATCTATATAGGCAACTCCCCCTATACTAAGACCTTCAAGGGCCTTGGGCAGGATAGACCTTTTCTCCTTCTCCTGCTCTGCCATGAGGGCAGAGGCCTCCTCTTCGTTGATGACCCCTTTATTTTGAAGGGTCTTGAGAAGTGGATCCCCAGCCCGTGCAGAAGTTGCCAATCCAAGCAGGCATATGCTTATTATAAAAACGATTAATCTCTTCATCTTTAATTTCTATCTTAACTATTTATTAGTTTATTGGTCATAAGTTATATCCGGTATATGTTACAAGATTATGACGATAATGTTAAGTCTTATTTCTGTCAAAGTCCCTTGACGCATCCTCCTGAAACTGCTATCTTGCCATTATGTCAGAGGCTCTAAAGGAATTTGATATCGCTATCATCGGAGGCGGGCCTGGCGGTTATGTGGCTGCCATCAAGGCCGCCCAGCTGGGCCTCAAGACCTGCCTCATTGAAAAGGACAAGGCGGGCGGCACCTGTCTCCACAAGGGCTGTATCCCGACAAAATCCCTCCTCTACTCTGCCTATCTCTACCACCTCTGCAAAAGGTCTCAGGAATTTGGAATAAAGTCAGGCAATATAGAGATCGATATCCCTCAGATCCACAAAAGGAAAGAAGCGGTCGTAACCAGGCTTCACACCGGGGTTAACTATCTGTTAAAGAAAAACAAGGTAGAGTTGATCGGGGCAGCGGGAAGAGTTGCCGCACCTGGCAAGATCCTCCTTACGAAGGATGGGCAAGAGACTGGAGAGGTGAGGGCCAGGAGCATCATTATGGCTACCGGCTCGGCTCCATTAATGCCCGCCTGGATGCCTTCTGACAAAAGACATATCCTGAGCAGCGATGATATCCTCCGGATGGAGGAGGCCCCCTCTTCACTGATTATCGCCGGTGGCGGGGATATTGGGGTAGAGTTTGGCTATCTCTACAACACGATAGGGACCGCTGTTACCATTGTTGAGATGAAGGAATCGATTCTCCCCTTTGCAGAAAGGGATGTCAGTAACACGCTAAAGAGGATTTTAGTAAAACGGGGGATGAAGATCCTCACAGAGACCTCCGTTGAACATGTAACTGTCGCAGAGGGCAGAGTGGATGTAGAAATAAAGACAAAGGCCGGACAGAAAGAGGTCATTAGCGCTGATAAGATGCTGGTTGCCCTGGGAAGAAGACCCGTTACAGACAAGGCAGGTCTTGAGGATCTCGGGATAGAGCTCAACAGGGGCTTTGTGAAGGTGAATGAACGATATGAAACCTCTCAACCTGGAATCTTTGCGATAGGAGATGTCATAGGCCCGCCGCTGCTGGCCCATGCAGCATCGCAGGAGGGGATATTGGTAGTACTTCATGTCGCAGGGAAGGATGCACCACCTCTGAATCACCAAAGGGTGCCAAATGTTAACTACTGTCATCCCCAGGTGGCCAGTGTCGGCCTGACGAGTGCAGAGGCAGAAGCAAAGGGTTATGAGATAAAGACAGGGAAGTTTCCCTTTTCTGCAAACAGCAAGGCAGTTATATCAGGTGAAGAAGAAGGCGGATTAGTTAAGATCGTCACAGACAAGAAGTATGGAGAGATCCTCGGTGTTCACATGATCGGGCCTGACGTATCTGAGTTGATCGGTGGGCTCTCATTAGCCATGTCTCTGGAGGCCACTGCCCTCGATATTTCCAATGCCATATTTCCTCATCCAACCCTTTCAGAGGTCATCAAGGAGGCAGCCCATGCCGTAGAGGGTCAGGCAATACACATCTAATCCTCCGCTACTTTCCCGTAATCTTTTTAATCTCTGCCAAAATCGCATCTTTGGGGGTTGCAGAACCCCTATACCGGATGATGCCATCCCCGTCAATAATGATCAGGGTCGGCATAAACCGCTGCGTATACTTTTTATAAACATCCTGAGCGGGGTCTATGAGGTATGGAAAGGTTATCTTAGTTTTAAATTCTCCAAGATAAGCTAATACATCCTCCTTAGTATCCCCCTCCGTATTGACCCCTATAAAAACAGCCTTCGTCTTTCCCTCATTTAAGAGCTTTTGCATCTCTGTGGCCTGGTTCATGCAGGGGTCACATATGTGGAATAGTCCTAAGACCACCACAGAACCCTTGTGCTGAGAGAGGGTTACCCTCTCCCCATTCACTGAGGTAAGGGAAAAGTCAGTCGCCTTATCCCCCACCATCGGTACGGCTGCACCGGCTATATCCGATATCAGTATAAAACTAAATATCAAATTTATTACAAACCACTTCTTAACCATCTGATTCTCCTTTCATTACATATAACTTATTTTATCCCATATGGAATTGATTTGCAATCCAGGATTCTCCGCATTTTCGCTCTGACCAACCTTATTTCCTCATAGGAGAAATCATCCCCAAGGAACTCTTTTATAGGGCTCAGGGCCCCAGATCCCAACTCGTCGATCGCCTTTTTGATGATCTCCTGTTTTTCAACAGGGACAAGACCGTCGATCGATATATCTTCTCCGGACAAGATCAATTTTTCAATGTGGGATGCAATGGTAGAAACGGCCAGACCCCTCTTCTCTGCCATTTCCTCAAGGGTCATACCTTTGTTGCAAAACTCCAGGGTCATCCGGAGGGTAGACGTTTTCAGATCTTTCGGCATCGATTTAGGTATCGGTGCCGGCCATTCCGGAATGACCTGTTTAGACTTAATCCCCTTAGCTCTGCAATATTCAGTGATGTGATTCAGGAATATATCCCCATACCTTTGCAGCTTCTTTTCACCTACACCGCTGATATTTGAGAGGGCCGTGGGATTGTCTGGATAATAAGTAGACATCTCCTTCAGTGTGGTGTCAGGAAAGATGATATACGGCGGTACCCCTTCCCCGTCTGCCAGCCTTTTCCTGAGAGTTCTCAGAATTTCAAATAGTTCCCGGTCAAAGGTATCAACCACATCCTCGTGCCGTTTTTGCGGTTCTGCAGCAGGCTTTGTCAGAGAGACCTTCTGGCCTTTAAAGAGGACCTTCCTGCTCTTATCATTAAGCTTGAGGACAGGGTATTTATCCCCTTCCATATCCAGAAAATCAAGCTGGATAAGTTCCCTGACAATAGATTGCCATTGGCCTTTTGAATACTCTTTTCCGATGCCATAGGTCGAAAGGGCATGATGGTTTCTCTCAATGACCTTTTTATTCCTTGAACCGAGGAGGATGTCAATGACATGGTTTATCCCAAAACCCTGACCAAGCCGGTGAATGCAGGAGAGTATCTTCTGGGCAGCAACCGTCCCGTCAAATCTCTCCCTCGGCTCCAGACAGATATCGCACCCCCCGCAGTTTGGTTTGTTAAAATCCTCTCCAAAATATTCCAACAGCCTCTTCCGCCGGCAGGTGTTTCCCGAACAGTAATCAGTTATCTTCTTTAGCTTCTGATAGGAAATATCTCTATCTCTCTGGTCCTCCTTCTGATTGATGAAATACTCTATCTTTGCCTTGTCCCCATAACTGAAAAAGAGGATACAGTCGCCCGGAAGCCCATCCCTTCCTGCCCTTCCGGTTTCCTGGTAGTAACCTTCCAGGTTCTTCGGCATGTCATAATGGATGACATACCGCACATTGGGTTTATCTATCCCCATCCCAAAGGCAATCGTGGCAACGATGATCTCTGCATCGTCCCTTATAAACCTCTCCTGATTCGCACTCCTTTCCTCTGCTGTCAGTCCGGCATGGTATGGGATAGCACGGTATCCGGCCTCTTGCAGGCTGGTCGAAAGGCTATCCACCATCTTCCTGCTCTGACAGTAGATAATCCCTGACTCCTTTTTGTGTCCCTCTAAATATTTTAATAGCTGCTGGTATGGGTTGACCTTGGGTTCAATCCTGTAGTAGAGGTTCTTCCTGTTGAAACTCGCCTGGTATCTCCCGCACCTGGGAATGTTTAGTTGCCTTGTGATATCCTCCTGCACATCCCTCGTGGCCGTGGCGGTCAGGGCAATCAGCGGGGTGGCAGGGAAGTTCGCCTTAAGGGCCTTAAGTTGCCTGTATTCCGGCCTGAAGTCATGCCCCCATTCAGAGATGCAATGGGCCTCGTCTACAGCAAAGAGGCTTATGGGGAGGCTCTTTAAAAAGTCAAGAAACCCCGGCACCATCAATCTCTCCGGCGCAAGGTAGAGGATTTTGACCTCGCCCGCTTCTACCATCCCCCTGATCTCGCTTATCTCTGCATAGCTGAGCGAGCTGTTGATATAGGCTGCTGTAATCCCGCTGGATATAAGCCCGTCCACCTGGTCCTTCATGAGGGCAATCAGAGGCGAGATCACGATCGTCAGGCCATCAAAGAGCAGGGCAGGCAGTTGATAGCACAGGGACTTCCCCCCTCCGGTTGGCATCAGGACAAGCACATCCTTCCTCTCCATAACATCCCTGATGATCTCCTCCTGCAAGGGGAGAAAGGTCGTGTAACCAAAATACTTATGAAGGGTCTTAAGCACACATCCTCCTATTTATCTTCAAATCGTCCCTTAAGTGCCTCCTTGTATACCCGGTTTCTGGGGATGTTCAGATCCTTTGACGCCATGCTGACGGCATCCTTCAGGCTGAGGCACTCCTCTTCTATCAGCATCCTGAGGTAGTCATGGAGATCAACGATATCTTTTTTCTCTTCCCCTTTGGCACCTTCCAATATAATAGTAATCTCTCCTTTTAGCCTTCTGCCTTCAACCTTATCTATCATCTCAGAAATCTTCCCGCGGATAACTTCTTCAAAGATCTTGGTCAGCTCCCTTGTCAGCACAATCTTTCTATCGCCTAATAACTCCATGAGATCCTTCAGTGCCGGAAGTAGCCTGTGCGGGGTCTCAAAGAGGATGAGGGTACGCCTCTCTGTTGAAAGCTCTCTGAGCCTCTTCTGCCTTGCCACCTTTTTTGCCGGTAAAAAGCCCTCGAAGACAAAGGAATCTGTAGGCAGACCGGAAACAGATAAGGCAGCGATAGATGCGGTAGGGCCAGGGATGGGTGTGACCGTTATGCCCTCTTCTATAGCCCTGTTTATCAGGTAGTACCCGGGGTCTGATATCCCCGGTGTCCCGGCATCTGACACTAAGGCAATATCATTCCCCTTTTTTAACTTACTGATCAGTATCTCTCCCTTTTCTTCCTTGTTGTGATCATGGTAACTGGTCTGTGGTGTATGAATATTGTAGTGCCGGAGGAGTTTCTGGGTATGGCGTGTATCTTCTGCGGCAATGATCTGGACAGCCTTCAGGACATTGAGGGCACGGAGGGTGATATCTTCAAGATTCCCTATGGGGGTACTGACAATATATAAGGTGCCTGGCTGTTTTTTCTCATTCACCTTGCCTACTTCCTGCCAAGTAATTCCACATCACTTATATCCAATACAGCAATGTAGGGGAGATTCCTGTAATTGTCCCGATAGTCAAGCCCATAGCCTATGACAAATTTATTCGGGACAGCAAACCCGACATAATCAATAGGAAGATCATATTTCCTCCTCTCAACCTTATCGAGGAGTGCGCACAGTTTGAGGGACTTCGGTTTTTTTGACTTTATGGTCCTGTATAGATAACTCAACGTCAGGCCTGAGTCTACAATGTCTTCTACAAGAAGGACATCTTTCCCTTTTATCGTAGTTGAAAGGTCTGAGATTATCTTTACGACACCACTCGAGTTTGCCCTTGCTCCATAGCTTGAAACCATCATGAAGTCCACACTTAAAGGGACATGGATGTTTCTTACAAGATCGGCAAAAAAGACATAGGCCCCTTTGAGGACACAGATCATGACGAGTTCTTTTCCCTCATAATCTGCCGTAATCTTTGTTCCCAATTCCTTGACCCTCTTCTCTATCTCACGCTGGGGTATCAGAGGCTTGCCGAATATCCTCTCCATGTTTCTATTCCTTTCTGAATAGTTATGTTTTCCCTTAACCTCTAACGCGGGCTAAAGCCTGCGGCTACAACCTGCAATATCTTCTCGGTGACAGAAGTCACCCTGAATCTCTCATCAGTCCTGTAACCAATGATCCACAGGAGCCCTTCAGGTGAGGTGAGGATCGATATCCTGTCCCTCTCCCCTCTGCCGATCTTCAAATCTATGAAATACTCCTTTATCTTTTTTCTTCTGCCACCCATACCTTTCGGACAAAAAAAATCGCCGGCAATCCGGTTGCGAATAGTCAGCGGCAGAGAAAATTTCCCCATATCAAAACATGCCTTATATCGGCCGTGTTCCACCCCCTCTTTATCATCGGGACTACCCTCCAGGATAGCCGCGCTAATGGTTATCCCAGCCTCAGGCACTACCGTATCGCCAGGTATGGCAACAGGATAGGCATAGGGGGGGGTATGTGTGACTACATCCGCCTTTAAATACACACCGAAGGAATCCCTCTCCCTTTTTGCAATAAGGCCACCAGGCAGATGAATCTCTCCATCCCTTCCACTGTCGAGAAGGGATATTGAGTCCTCAACGTGTTTGAAGGATAACGCAACGGCCTCTTCCCCTGCCATAGATTCTACGGCGTACCGCAATATCCTTCTCCTGACCGGGTCTACCAAGGAAGAAAGCCTATTCACATCAAATTGCACCGATCCCTTTGATTCGCTGATGACGACACCTGGATATATCTTTTTTATATATTGATCAAGAAATATATCTTCATCCCTCAATATCTTCAGGTTTCGCATTAATGTATCCCTAATATTGGGGTTATACTCTTTGGCAAGATACGGGATAAGGTCAATGCGTATCTTATTCCTCAGATAAACTGTGCTCCGGTTTGAGGAGTCAATCCGGTACCTTATCTTCCTCTCTGAAAGAAACCCCATGATCTCTTCCCGCGACAGATCTATCAGGGGTCTTATGATCTTATCTCTGACTGGGGGGATGCCGG
>JAHFEQ010000098.1 GCA_023248395.1 Nitrospirota bacterium | reverse complement strand
CATAGGGGTCATCAAACATTGTTGATAGCACTGCCCTCACGCAATCATACCGATACCCCTCTGTCACAAGGAGGGTATTCAGTCTCTCCTTAAGGAATTCAAGTACCCCCTCTGCGATCTCCTGATGCCGGCCCCCCTCTATCCTGTCATTATAAACCATTAAGGTCATCTTTATGATCTCTTCCAGAGAGACAAGATGCTTACCTGCTATCAGTATATTGAGGGTACCGAGGGACTGACGCCTGAGTGCATAGGGGTCATTGGAACCCGTAGGGATATTCCCCGTTCCAAAACATCCCACAATGTTGTCCATCTTTTCTGCGATGGCAAGGACCTTCCCCGCCGGGGTAGAGGGGAGGACATCCCCTGAGAACCGGGGGAGATAGTGTTCATAGATGGCGCTGGCCACATCTTCCGACTCCCCTTGCCGGATGGCATATTCTCTCCCCATGACCCCCTGAAGCTCCGGAAACTCACCCACCATCTCTGTCATCAGATCGGCCTTCGAAAGTTGGGCAGCCCTTTCTGCGGCCACTTTACTGTCAGGGCACTGCAAGAAGAGGGATAGCTGGCTGGATAGTTTTGTTAATCTCTGAACCTTGTCCCACATCGTCCCAAGTTTGCCCATAAAGACAACCTGTTTTAACCTCTCTGAGTGTACTTCCAGTCTCTTTCTGCAGTCCGCCTCAAAGAAGAATTTGGCATCCGACAGCCTTGCCCGGATAACCCTTTCATAACCACTCCTGACAACATTCAAATCTTTTGGACTCGTATTGCTGATCCCAATAAAACAGGGAAGGAGTTTTCCCCCTTTCCCTTCGAGAGAAAAACAGCGCTGATGTTCTCTCATTACCGTAATCAACACATCCTTAGGGAGGGTTAGATAGGTATCCTCAAACCTTCCGCAGATCGCCAGGGGATATTCTGTTAAAAACGTTATTTCTTCGAGCAGTTCTTTATCTCCTATAGCCACCCCGCCCTTTTCTACTGAAATCTCTCTGATCTGCTCCTCTATAAGCCGCCGCCTCCCTGACGGGTCCACGATCACAAAATTCTTTTCTAACTGCTGTATATAATCATCAATCCCTTTAACCTGAAAGGCCCCGGGGCTCATGAAGTGATGTCCGCAGGAGACCCGGCCGCTCTCCAATCCGGCAAATCTGACCGTGAGGGCCTCTCCGTCACAAAGGGCTAATATCCATCGGACGGGTCTTGCGAAACGGGCTCTGGTATTATTCCATCGCATAGACTTTGGAAATGTCACAGAGGATAAAAGTTCTTCAAGAATGGATGGGAGAATATCCCTGGTCTTCTTCCCCTGCTCATGTCTCTCGACATAGACATACTCCCCCTTCTCTGTATGCTTCACTTTAAGGGAAGAGACATCCACATCCTGACCCCTGGCAAATCCCACAGCCGCCTTAGTCGGCCTTCCTTCATTGTCGTATGCGGCACTCCTGGGCGGACCTGATACCTCTGTCGTCATATCCCCCTGCACGTCACTCACTCCCCGTGAAATAAGGACAAGGCGTCTGGGAGTCCCATACACAGCAATATCTCTGAACCGGACACGCTTCGCCGTGAAAAGCCTCTCAGCGGTCTCCTTCATAACCGCAATGGCCGAAGGCATAAACCTTGCGGGGATCTCCTCCGTTCCAATCTCCAAAAGTATATCGCAGGACATGATAGTTTATCGTTTCGAGTTTATCGTTTCGAGTTTTGAGTTTGTGATTTTGGCTTCCGAATCACTTTTTACATACCCCTCAGCACAGCGTCTTGCAAGGTTTCTCACCCGTGCGATATAGCCTGTCCTCTCCGCCACACTGATCGCCTTCCTCGCATCAAGGAGATTAAAGAGGTGGGATGTCTTGAGGCAGTAATCATAAGCGGGTCGTATCAGCCCCTTTTCAATAAGGGTAGAGGCCTCCTTCTCGCACATATTGAAACACGAAGAGAGCATCGTAACGTCAGCCTCTTCAAAATTATAGCGGGAAAATTCAACCTCTGTCTGATGGTGGATATACCCATATCTGACGCCATGGGTCCATGTGAGATCAAATACGTTATCCACGCCCTGGAGATACATGGCAATCCGCTCAAGCCCATACGTGAGTTCAACAGATATTGGATCTAACTCGATCCCCCCGACCTCCTGAAAATAGGTAAATTGCGTAATCTCCATCCCATCCAGCCAGACCTCCCATCCAAGTCCCCAGGCCCCCAGTGTCGGGGACTCCCAGTCATCTTCCACAAACCGTATATCATGCTCCTCTGCTTTTAAGCCAAGTGATGCAAGGCTCTGCAGGTATAACCCCTGGACATCTTCAGGGGCTGGTTTCAGTATCACCTGAAACTGGTAGTAGTGCTGGAGCCTGTTGGGGTTCTCCCCATAACGGCCGTCTGCGGGCCTCCTCGAGGGTTCCACATAGGCCGCCCGCCATGCCTCTGGGCCTAAAACCCTGAAAAAGGTGGCAGGATTGAAGGTCCCCGCACCGACTTCAATATCATAGGGTTGTTGAATCACACACCCTCTGTCTGCCCAGAATCTCTGAAGAGAAAGTATAAGCTCCTGAAATGTCAATTCTTCTCCTTTGTGTACTGCCAGATTAAGCTTGATCTTGATAGGGATTATAAGGAATGGGGGTGCTTACTGTCAAGGATTGTGTAGAACATCCTTTATCTTCGTCTATGATTATTTTTTAATATTTCTTTAATCTCCCTTTAATCTTCGCTATGATATTGTGTTTTCCTTGAGGAGGAGGTCTCATGTTTAAATATATGATATGGGTTTCAATCTTTGTCTTTTTACTTCTCATAACCCCTCTATCCTGGGGGGAGTGGATTAATGATAAGGCACCTGATTTTACCCTTACAGACCTTCATGGAAGGCAGGTCTCATTGGGGAGTCTTAAAGGTAAGGTGGTCTTTATAAACTTCTGGGCAAACTGGTGCCCCCCTTGTAAGAAGGAATTTCCTGAGCTTAATAAGCTTGCAAAAAGGTACAATGATTCAGATATGGTTATCCTTGCTCTAAACGAGGATAAAAAGAGGGACAATGTGGATGAATTTCTGGGAAAATTACCGGAGCCCCTTTCTAATAAGATGATTGTCCTGCTCGATCCGCAATCGACCGTGGTATCCTCTTACGGCGCAAGGGCAATGCCCACCTCATTTATTATTGATAAAGAAGAGACGATTCGCTATACCCACTTCGGCTTCAGTGAAACAGATCCGGGTAAGTGGGTCACTGAGGTGGATAGCCTGTTACAATAGGGACAAGGACCCTATGAAAAGAAAGACGATTCAGTGTCAATCATTACTTCAAAGATGGATTTTGGGACCTTGTGGAGAAATCTGCGATCAGACTGACTTTGCGCTACTATACAGACGACTGGAACATCCACTCACACACTGAAGAGGCGGAATATTATATGTACCTCTCGGGGCAGGACATCCTCAGACTGAATCTCAGATATTATGACCAGAGCAAGGCATACTTTGTCAAAGGAGCCTACACCAGTCCAGACCTCTACAAGTCATCATCCCCGCAGATTGAGGCGTTTAATTCACAGGTCGTAGGCGTTAAGTTGACTCACGCCCTTGAGGATTTCCCGGGCGGCTCTATAGAAGGCAAATACGAATATTATACCCAATCCATCAATGTACATGCCAACATTTTTATGTCAGGGGTACGATTCACTTTTTAAATCCTGTATACTATCCCATCATGTCATCAATTAAAGTGAAGGATATGTGGACTGTTTTGATTGTCGGGCTATTCTTTTATCTTCTGATTCCTGCCCCTTCTTTTGCAAAGGTCTTTAAGAAAAATACTGTCCTCATGGGCACAGATATTGAGCTGACGGCGTCAGACACGGATGAGGCGAGGGTCCATTCTGCATTTGATGCCGCCATTCACGAGATGGAGCGGATTGAAAATGAGATGAGCGAATGGAGGGAAGAGACCCCTCTATCCATGATCAACCGGAAGGCTGGAAAAGAGGCCGTCGTCGTGCCTGAAGAACTCTTCAATGTCATCTTGGCAGCGCAGAAGGTCTCTGAACTTTCTGACGGCGCATTCGACATATCCTGGGCCTCGATGAGAGGGGTGTGGAGCTTTGCAAAGGGAAAGGAACATCTGCCGGCGCCAGAAGAGATTCGGGAGAGGCTTCCATTAGTCAATTATAAGAATATTGAACTGGATGCGGCAAAAAAGACTGTATTCCTTAAAAGACCGGGTATGGCCATTGGACTAGGGGCGATTGCACAAGGTTACGCTGTAGACAAGAAACAGGCTACCCGGCGAAAGGGCTGCCAGAGCGTCACGATCCTGGCACCGGATACCATGACATCCGATGCCCTCTCAACCGCTGTCTTTGTCCTTGGCCCGGAGAATGGCATGAAGCTGATCAAAGGCCTTCCCGGGATCGAGGGAATCATCGTAGACAGACATGGAGATGTACACTATTCACCTGGGATCAGTAACAAATACAAATAGAAGGTGCCTGTCCGATAAAATTGACGTCCTCTCGTGATTAGGCTAAACTGTAGCCATTAACCTTAAGCTAAAAAAAGGAGTCCTTTTATGAAAAGAGTTCTAAAGATCGGATTGTGGATTGTTTTGATAACTATCGTAACCTCACTGCCCTCTATCGCTGAGGAGAGGGCGCAAGCGAAGAGGGGCGTAGGACCCGCTAATTTTTATCTCTCGATAAAAGATAAGATTGGAATCACAAAAGAGCAGGAAGAGAAGTTGATCACCATCGAAAAGGATGCGGTCAAAAAACTGGACGAGATAACTCCCTCCATGATGAAGGCGCAGCAGTCCCTGAATGCGGCCACAAAGGAGGAGGAAGTGGATCTGAAAAAGACACGGGAGCTTTTAAGCAGCATCGCGAATCTTGAAACAGACGGGAAGTTTGCTATGATAGAGGCCATGGTCCTCGAGAACAAGGTCCTTACAAAGGAGCAGAAAGAGAAGGCCAAAGAGATTGCCCGTGAGATGTCAAAGGGAGGACAGTCACCCCCCCCGCCCCCTGCGAAGAAATAAGGTAGAAAACAGATAAGAGGCAGAATGACAGGACGTCAGGAAGTCGTCATCGGAATTGACCTGGGCGGATCAGCAATCCGGGCAGGTGCAGTAACGAAGGAAGGTCAATTACGGAATTTCAGAAGGGTTGAAATCCCGAAGGGGCGCAGAAAAGACCTTATCATAGTCTGCATCACCGATATGGTGAGAGAGCTGATTCTCCTGGAAGGTGACCGTAATCATAAGGTGGTTGCTGCAGGTATTGGTTCCCCTGGGATTATTAAGATGGCCAAAGGGATCGTCGTCACCTCCCCGAACTTTCCAGGGTGGAAGGATGTCCCCTTAAAGTCACTCCTTGAGAGATCTGTTAAACTCCCTGTATCCGTGAACAATGATGCCAATAGCGCTGCCTATGGCGAAAAATGGAGAGGTGCGGGCCGCAAGGTCAGCAGCCTGGTATGCCTGACCCTGGGCACAGGGATCGGAGGCGGAATAATACTGGACGGCAATGTCTGGTATGGCACCCAGGGCATG
>JAHFEQ010000054.1 GCA_023248395.1 Nitrospirota bacterium | reverse complement strand
TCTTTGCCGAGAAAGCCGGTAAATACTGTGCCCCCGGCAAGACATGCTGTTATTGATGATGAGATACCTGCGCATATAAGCGCTATAGCAAAGAGAAACCTGGCAAGGTCCCCTGCGAGCGGCTTTAATGTGTCCGCAGCCTGCATTACGTCGTTTACAATAACACCATGCCTGTAAAACACAGCAGCAGCCACTATGACCATTGCGCTGTTTATCATCCATCCTGTGCCCATTGCAAGGATGGTATCCATGAACTCATATCTTAAGAGCTGCCTCTTGCGTTCCTCTGTTGTAGCCTTCCAGTTACGTTTCTGTATGACCTCTGAATGCAGGTAGATATTATGCGGCATAACTACTGCCCCGAGCATCGCCATCGCCACAAAGATAGATGATGAATTAATAACGGGTATAACGCTCGCGGTTATAGCCTCATGCCATGATGGTTTTACAAGATAGAGTTCAAAAAGGTAGCAGAAGCCAATGATAGATACAAAAGAGATTATCAGATGTTCGGTCTGTGCATACTTCTGGATGGTGACAAGAGAGAGTATTATAACTCCTGATAGTATTGCAGAAACAGTAAGCGGCAAACCAAAGAGTATGGTAAATCCTATTGCTGCCCCGAGGAATTCAGCTAAGGCCGTTGCTATGCACGCGGCCATGATTGAGCCGCCAAGAATATAGTTAATCCACTCAGGGGACCATCTCCTGCAGGACTCAGCCAAACATGTGCCAGTTATGATCCCTAAGTGCGCTGACATGTGCTGCAGGAATATCAGCATAAGAGTAGATAGTGTTATGACCCATAATAGTGAGTAGTTGAATTCAGATCCACCGGCGATATTGGTCGCCCAGTTGCCTGGGTCGATAAAACCAACTGTTACGAGGAAGCCGGGTCCTAAATATCTGAGAAGCTCACGGTTTAAGGTGAAGCGGGCAGAAAGATGCAGGCCTTTTAAAGAAATCATAAACTCCGGCACCTCGTTTTTATTTATCAGGTATGTGTGGCTTTCCTGATAGATTATAACCACCATCTGCTACCAGATAACTGCCTGTTATAAATCCAGAGAGGTCTGATGCAAAAAACAATGCTACCTTTGCAATATCTTCAGGTGTAGCAAGGCGCCCCAGGGGGGTAGACCTTGCAATAGCCTCCTGCACATGCGCAGGGGCGCCAGGGGTGTGTCCGGTCAGAACAAACCCAGGGACTACCATATTTACCCGTATCCCTTTACACCCCATCTCAACAGCAAGATTTCTTGTAAAACCCACCAGGGCAGAGGAGGCGGTTATATAACTGCTGTAACCTTTTACCGGATGGTCGATCTGGGTGGTGAGGATATTGATGATAGAACCATGCCCATGTTTTGCCATTATGGATACGGCCTCCTGAGAGCAATAGAATGTCCCCTTGAGCATGACATCGATCTGCTCCTGATGTTCCTCCCAGTTAACATCCAGGAAAAGATTCCTGGTAATTGGAAGATGGGCGTTGTTGAGAAGGATATCGAGCCGGCCAAATTTATCTTTAATAAAGCGAAAGAGGGAACCTACGGAACTATTGTCTGATACATCAGCCCCGTACGAGACAGCAGTGCCGCCAGCGGACTCGATCTCCCTACAGGTTTTCTCCCCACGATCCTTATTTTTATAGTAATGTATGATGACTGTGGCACCTGCCCCTGCCAAGGTATGACAGATCGCCTGACCCACATCATTACTCCCACCTGTGACAAGGGCCACTTTACTTTTCAGATCAATTTGTCTAATGTTGCCTAACATAGGTTTCAAGGTTTAAGTGCATCAAGATCCTTCATCTCACTCTTCAGATACTTTTTGAGCCGCTTTATGATATTCCCTTCAAGTTGCCTGACCCTCTCTTTTGATATGCCATATGCTTCGCCTATCTCACTAAGGGATTTGGGATCTTCTGAGAGTATCCTGTTGTTCAGAATATCAAGATCCCTGTCATTCATTGTCTTTGAAAACCCTGCAATCTTCTCTCTGAAAAGAGAAGATATCTCTTCATCAGCCAGTTTGTCATCAACCGCAGGCTCATTGGATGGGATCATGCTCAGGAGGGAGGTCTCTGTATCCTCTTTCAACGGCTCGTCTAAGGACATCTCTCTGTTGCCAAGCCGTTGATCCATCTCAATAACCTCTCTCTCCTTTACCCCAAGGCCATGGGCGATCAGTTTTGGTCCTGCCTCATATCCTAATGATTCAAGCCGTGATTTTTCTTTCATGAGGTTAAAGAATAGCTTTCTCTGTGCCTGGGTGGTCCCTATCTTTACCAGCCGCCAGTTGTTGATGATGTATCGCAGGATATATGCCTTTATCCACCAGGTTGCATAAGTCACAAGCCTTATATCACGGTAAGGGTCGAACTTTTTTACGGCTTGCATAAGGCCAAGGTTTCCCTCCTGGATAATATCCATGAGATTCATGCCGAGTTTTTTATACTCCATCGCAATGACAACAACGACCTTGAGGTTGGCCATGACCAACTTGGATACCGCATCGAGATCCCCCTCTTCTCTATATTTAACAGAGAGCTTAAACTCCTCTTCCTTTGTCAGGAAGCGATATTTCCGGATCTCTGCAAGGTAGTGCTGCAGCGGGTCATAGCGAACTATCGATGTGCCGGAGACAGTCTCTTCTATATCCTCCGGGATTTCTATGTCGACATCGACGGCTTCCTTTGGGATATGGTCCATCTCCTCAACTACCTCATTATCAATCTCTGTACCCTTTCCCTCGTCCATCATTTTTAAACCCTATCAAGTTTCTTGTGTTAGCAATCAAATTATATTATAATTCAAAACTCTTGTTAAGAGCAAAAGAGAATACTTAGGAGAGGTGCCGGAGATGGATATTGAGGGGCTTAAGGAGATAGCGAGGACGATACGCAGGGATATTATCACGATGACGGCAGAGGCTAACTCTGGACATCCAGGAGGCTCTCTCTCTGCGGCAGATGTCATTACGGCCCTTTACTTTAAGGTGATGAGGCATGACCCCAAGAACCCAAACTGGCCTGAAAGAGACAGATTTATACTGAGCAAAGGTCATGCTGTACCAGCGCTTTATAGCGCCCTCGCACGGTCTGGTTATTTTCCGCCAGAGCAGCTTCTGAGTTTGAGAAGATTTGGGAGTCCACTCCAGGGGCATCCTGAGATGAGGAGACTGTCCGGGATAGAGGCATCCACAGGCTCACTCGGTCAGGGGCTCTCGATAGGGGCTGGTATGGCCTTAGGCGGGAAATTGGACAATAAAGGCTACCGGGTTTATGTCATGATAGGCGATGGAGAGTCAGAAGAGGGGCAGATATGGGAGGTGGCCATGTCTTCAGCCTATTATAAGTTAGATAATCTTACAGCCATCGTGGATTATAACAGTCAGCAGCTCGATGGCTGGGTAAGAGAGATCATGGAGCTTGAGCCAGTGGTTGATAAGTGGAAGGCGTTCGGCTGGCATGTTGTGGATATCAATGGACACGATTTTTATCAGATATTAAAGGCCTTGGATGAGGCGAAGGCTACTAAAGGGCGGCCTACCGTGGTGATCGCAAGGACTGTCAAGGGTAAGGGCGTATCATTCATGGAGAATAATGTAGAGTTTCATGGGATGGCCCCGACGAAGGAGCAGAAGGAATTGGCTTTAAAGGAGCTAAGAAGTTAGAGGTAAGAACGTAGTCGCAGGCTTTAACCTGCGCACTAAGCTCAGGAGGAGGACAGGGGTGTCGTGTAAACGAGTCTACGGGATGGCGACAAGGGATGCTTATGGGAAGACCCTGGTTGAGCTCGGTAAGGAGAATCCTGACATCGTAGTCCTTGATGCGGACCTGTCTAAATCGACCAAGAGCATCTTATTCGCTAAAGAATTTAAAGAAAGATTTTTTAATATGGGCATTGCAGAGGCCAATATGGTCTCAACAGCAGCAGGGCTCGCCACATGCGGCAAGATCCCTTTTGCCTCAAGCTTTGCCTCTTTTCTTATGTGTAAGGGTTTTGACCAGCTCCGGATGAGTGTGGCCAATCCGCATATCAATGCAAAGTTTATCGGGTCTCATGGAGGGATCAGTATAGGGGAGGATGGGGCATCCCAGATGGGTGTTGAAGATATCGCCCTGGCGTGCTCTCTCCCCGGATTTGTTGTGATGATACCCGCAGATGAGATCGCCACGCGGGCGCTTGTCAGACTGGCCGCTGAACATATAGGGCCTGTCTATATACGGACAGGGAGACCCAAGGCCCCGATTATCTATCAGCCAGGGATCCAGTTTGAGATTGGAAAGGCGAATATCCTCCGGGAGGGTATCGATGTGACGGTGATTGCAAATGGGCTCCTTGTTCAAGAGGCGATCGAGGCAGCCTGCCTATGCAGTGAAAGGGGTATAGATGTCAGGGTGATAGATATGCACACTGTTAAACCTATCGATGTGAGTGCTATTGTCCAGTCCGCCCAGACGACGGGTGCCATCGTGACCGCAGAGGAGCATTTGTTATCTGGAGGACTTGGGGCTGCTGTAGCCCAGGTGGCTGGGGAACACTGCCCTGTTCCCATGGGCTTTATCGGACTTAAAGATACCTATGCCGAGTCTGGCCTACCGGAAGAGCTTTTTAAGAAATATGGTCTAACCGCAGAGCATATCGTGGTAGAAATAGAAAGGGTCATTAAAAAGAAGTAGCCGCAGGCTTCAGCCTGCGATTTTTAGTAACAGAAAAGGGGACAGATTTATTTTTAATAAAAATAAATCTGTCCCCTTTTCTGTTCGGAATGACATAAACTCCTTAGAATGCGGTAAAGAGCATCAGTGTGGTAAGCTGGTCACCATTTGCGTCCTCATTGTTTGCCGGCAGGTCATAGTAATTACCACTATACAGTGAGTGATTTAGCTCGAGACGGACATTTTGTGCAACCTGGTATAGAACACCGACCACGAGGGCATTGTCTTTGTTGTCAGAGGCTTCACCTGTATCGCCTGAGCGATAACCGAGCGTCGCAGTCAACCTGTTTGGGAGAACCCCAAGTTCACCAACAATGGCCCATGCGGTCTCGTCGTTTGAGTTGGAATTAAAGACGTTCTCTGGTTCTCCAGTCTTGGATTTTTCTGCGTTCCCATACGTCACATAAACCCCGAGTGGCAAGGCCATGACAACTCCTTGAGCCTGCGCATCTATCGCCCATGCATGAGTCTTATGATTACCAGCAGAAAGACCGGCAGCATCAGCAGTACCTAATGAAGTCGTTCCTCCCCACCACTGGACACCCCCGCCAAGGTCCCATCCTGCAAATGTTGGGGTTGCAGCAACGCGGATGTATTGCGATACCGGGCCGATATCTTTGGCCGTATGGGAAGGAGCCCATAGGCTGTAATTCATAAATCCCATATTATTAGAGGCTACAAAGGCGATTCCTTCGGCTGGGGTAGCCGTCCCAATATACTGCTGGGCAGAGATATCTTTCCTGTGTTCTATGGTGCGTATATTCCGGACAGCACTCGTGTTCAGTAGCTCAAAGCCAAAGGAAGCTCCCAGTGAATCTGTGTTAAAGGGGATGACACTGACTTTTGTGCCAGCCACATCATATACAAAAGGCATCTTGAAGGAGGTAAAATTGTCCGTACCTTCTCCATTGAGTCCCATCTCATAGGCGAATCCGATATGTTCACCTATGCGGCCTCCAAGGAACAGAGATGCCTCATCAGGGAATTGAAACTCACCCTTATTGGTTTCCGAGCTTGTATCATCCCCACTGGTCTTTTGGTACCTGACTTTCAGTACCATCGATGCATTAAGAACACTCGGTAGAGAGAGCATATCCCCTTCTACCATGCTCTGCCCGCCGATCATGGTGTAGCCGCCTGCCTTAAAGACACGGCCAAAGGCATTTAACGCAGGGAAGTGCTGAAAGTGGCAGGTGGAGCAGGCCATGCCTGTCTGTCTGGCAAATGCGGGGACTGCATGGGCTTCGGAGGGCAAAACAACTTCCGCAGCAAGGATGAAAAAGAGTAAAAAAATCAGTATACAGCCTTTTTTTCTCATAAGTCCTCCTCCTTTTATTTAGTTTTTATCTTTATCCTCTGATGAGAGAACTTGATGTGGTTACTTATCTCTGATGGGTAATATATCGGCTTTTTTTAAAAAAATAGCAGTTTTTATCAGAAATGTAAAATCTTTCTTTATTTCCAGCCAAGCTGTTTTCTGGCCCAGTCAGTCATTCGATCAGGAGCCCAGGCGGGCTCCCATACTAAATCAACCTTGACACTCTCTACACCGGGGAGTTGTTTTACAGCCTCTTCGGCCCCTCTGGATATGCTCTCGTGGAGGGGACAGCCTGGGGTGGTCATGGTCATTTTGATATAGACATTGCCGTTCTCCACCTTTACCTCATAGACTAACCCCAGGTCTACAATATTAATGCCGATCTCAGGGTCTAAGACATGTTTTAAAGCCGTAAGTACTAATTTATCAGATACCATCCCCCCCCCAAACTCAATACTCAATACTCAAAACTTTTCCCCTACCTTCTCGTAAATACCGTAAACATGTTATATCCGAATAGTAGCGAAGAGATAAACATGATAGTTAATCCTATAGCCACTATAATCTGGTTCCCGATCGAAAGGCCTGCTATAACCCCCGGTACACCGGTACTGATAAGCCAGAACTGGATAGTGCCAACCTTCTCCGAAAACATATCCTTGAGTAGCGGCACCTTTTCCTTACCCACCTTGTCGCTATATTTATAAAACCAGACGAGAAAGGGGACGATCTTATACATCATTCCAATGATAAGGAATGTAATACAACCAAATATGACTGTAAAACCATATATCAGTGTAACACGCTGTCTGATTACAGGAGTCCCATGGCTCAGGGCAATGTAGAGACCGAGCAGTGCAGTAACAGGAATGTAGCCATAGGCAAGCATGGCGTGACGCAGCCCAAGGTCCAGAGACTTTCTCATCCTTCCCCCCATAATGAGGCGTACCTGATACGAAAACATAAAGAGTCCGGCTGCAATAAGGACAGAGCTGTAAAAGGGATTCCCCAGAACAAACTCCGCGATAATTCCCAGGATCCCAATATTGACAAACCAAAATGCCGTCCATCCCGGCCATGTGCGGTAGGTGTAAGCAAGGGTGAACATCGGGAGGAGTCTGTAGGAGACGCCCATGATGACCATTGAAAACCATCCTGCGAATCCAATAGCCGCATGCAGGGCAAGATAGTTCAGATGATTCCCTTTGATAAAGGGGAATCCCAAGTTAATGCCGAGCAAGAGACCCAGAGTGGCTACAGTGGCTAAATAGGTTATAGCAGCGATCATGTGGGCTACGGTAATATTAATACCTCTTACCTTACGCATGGTGAGTCCAATATTGAATACAAACAGGAGGATGGCCACGAAGGCCATGATAGCTACGGATGTCATGCCGGATCCGCCCGTCGGCAAAAGCCAGAAGTGGCCAGCTACGCCTGAGACCCCCAAAAGATATAACCATAATCCCCACCGTGCTATCCTTACGCTATAAAGAGATGTCTCTAAAATCACCGGGACGAGTTGAGTCATTGCACCCATAATAATCATGGTGGCCCATCCGAGTACGGCGATATGCACAAAGGTCAGGAGTCTTGGCTGGAAGTGATAACCCTGTACGTATTGATAGCTAAAGAGCATCAGGCCGTTTAAAATTATAAACGCTATTGTAGCGGCTATAAAATAGCGACGTACTACCTTGAATGGGGGGGTATAGGATGTGGCGATACTCCCGGGAAATGGTGTGCTCATGCGCGGGGCCCTTAACCCTTCTTGGTAATCCGGACCTTGTAGTACCCCTCGGAGACCTTCTCTGTCGATGCCTCAAAGCCGAGGTGCTCAAGCTTATCATAAATCATCAGAGGTTCCCGATGGTGGTGCACAAGGAGCACACTGTTTTTATCTACTAGAGTCAGGGTTTCGATGATCTTTACCATGGGTTCAGGTGGCTCAAGTCCTCGGACATCGATCTCTATAGTCCTGGATTTTGCAGTTTGGGATTCCTCTCTATGCAAGCCGCACGTTGCCGGTTCTTCTGCTTTCCCTTTGAAGAAGAATATGTGCCAGATCCCATCTTTGCACTCAGTGGAGTGGTCAAATCCCTTCATCTTCATGACAGTGTAAAGCGGGACGGGTTCAAATACGTTTATCAGATGCAGTCCCTCTCCTTCCTTCAGACTGCTAACGGCTGTCATTATGGACTTAAATGGATCGCTTCCTGACTCTATCTCCGGTCTAACATCTAAGTCTACCATCTTTTCTTTAGAAAATTCTCCTGCCATAACTCTCCTTTACCTTTTAAATTCGAAATCTGAGATTTGAAATCTCTGTAATTATAACCTGGCTATCTCTACCTTCCAGACCTCTGGGCCTTCCTCTAAGTATTTCCAGCCATACTTGCCCGGCCTCTCAAATTCAAACTGATATCTGAGCGGTCTTGGGTCATGGTCGTTGATGATGAGTAAAATCTCCCCTGGTTGCAAGGAATCAAAGGTCTGGAATATTCTTGGATGTTTATCCCTTGGTGGGATGATCCTTACGTCAAGTTCTACAATCTTTCTTTCTGCGGCCATCTTAGATCTCCTTTCTGTAGTTGACGCAACTATTTAATTAACAGTTTTATTGAGTGTTGATAGCAGCTCCTCTAATGCGGCTTTATCTTCTTTTGAGGCCTGTTCAATACTCCTGTTCCCGCCGCAGCAGGAGTCTATATTAAACGTATTGAATACACCAACTGTCTTAGGATAGAGCTTTAATACCTGATTTACTGTCATGTCCTTTGTGATCTGTTGCGCCATAATGCAACCTCCTTATTAGGATGAGGATAGTCTATAGCCAGAGAGGAAACAATGATATAAATCATATAGCCAATATTACTCATGCTCTCCCCCCTTCTCACGGAGCAGATCTGGCCGAAGTATCGTAATCCCTTCTTTTGTGCTCTCTATAATGCCTTCTTTCTGAAATCTACTCATTATCCTGATAGTGGTTTCTATCGTTGTGCCTACCATATTGGCTATATCTTTTCTTGTGAGGTGCAGATTTATATTTGTGACGCCTTTACTGTCACCAGTACTGGCCAATTTCATCAGTGTGTTTGCAATCCTTTTCTCCACACGAGTTGTTAACGCAGCCTCGAGTTGGCCAACAAATCCCCTCTGTTTCTCTCCCATACTCTGTATCAGCCTCATCCTTACCTCCGGCACCTTTTCACAGAGTTCGAGGCAGTAATTGTAATGCAGTTTTAATATTTTCGTTTGCCCCATTGATTGGGCGGATGCAGGATAGGGACGTCTGTCCAGGATGGCCAGCTCTCCAAAGATATCTCCAGGCATAAACACATGGATAATTATCTCCTTGCCATCTTCGAGATATTTAACAGCCTTAACATTCCCCTCTTTGACAATGCACAGCCAGTCAGGAGGGTCCCCTTCATAGAATATATATTCACCATTCTTATAGGTGAATTCCTCTGCCTTGTTGGCCAACATATCCAGGTGAGACTCAGAGAGTGTAGAAAAAATCGGAAGGTTCTTCAGGAAATCTCTCTTTCCTATCATCAGCCTAATTCCCCCTTGATCTCTACAGCATATTACACAGCAGAGGCGTGTTCCTTTTACCTCAGGGGTAGATTATACTCTGGTTTTCTTGCAAAAGAAAGATTACCTTATGAAAGGGTAAGAGGGTTTTCCTTTTTTTTATCTGCGGCAAGGCGGTCGAGGTTCGAGAGGAGTTTCTGGACAAGCTCATCTTTTTCTTCTTGTGAGAGTGACGCAAAGAAGGGGCTCAATTTAAGGGTTTCTTCTATCCGGTCCATTCTTATCTCCCCGCAAAAAAAAGATTTACTATGCGCTACCAGTAAAAGGCTGAATATAAAAAGGTAATCCCCTGTAAGTACCTACTATCTTACGGATCAGGGCCATGGTCTCTTGTGGAGGCATATGCATCTCAAGGCTTAGAATATATGTCCGTACAATTTCGTTCATTGCTGATTCCTCCATCAAAGTCTCTAACAAAAAGGATATTGCATTAAATATGCCATTTGTGCCTTCGAAGGGTCATGACATTCAAGCATCCCATAACTTATTGTTATTATAAAATAATTATATAATGTGTGCATATTTTATATGCAGGATAGTAACCCTGCTATAGCTGTATAAATATTATCCACTTTTCCCATTCTGTGTAAGTATTGTAACAACCGTAAAACCTCTACACCTTCGATAAAAGTTTATTTAAAGTGTCTCACCAATGGATAGCGTCCACTATTGCATTAAAGGTAGCGCTATGACGCATTGCTTTTGCCGTCAGCTTCGGGTCTGGACGATAATAGCCGCCTATATCAACAGGTCGTCCTTGGGCCGCATTCAGCTCAGCCATAATCTTTGCCTCATTATCCCCAAGCTCCTGCGCTACCCTGGCAAAACGCTTTTGAAGGTCCGTATCCTTAGTCTGCTCAGCCAATGCCTGCGCCCAGTATAAAGCGAGGTAATAATGGCTGCCTCTATTATCCAGCTCATTAACCTTAGGGGAAGGTGATTTCTTGTTATCCAAAAACTTGCCCGTTCCCTGATCAAGCGTGTCTGCCAGGATTTGAGCTCTTTTGTTATTAGTCGTATTACTCAGATGCTCCAATGATGCCGCAAGGGCCAAAAATTCGCCAAGGGAATCCCATCTTAAATGCCCTTCTTTTAGAAACTGCTGCACATGTTTGGGCGCCGAGCCGCCTGCACCTGTCTCAAAAAGTCCGCCGCCATTCATAAGGGGTACAATTGAGAGCATTTTTGCACTGGTACCTAATTCAAGGATTGGGAAAAGGTCTGTGTTATAGTCACGTAATACGTTACCGGTTACTGAAATGGTATCTTTACCATCCCGCATTCTTTCAACCGAGAGTTTAACCGCTTCTGCTACAGACATGATATGGATCTCAAGGCCATCTGTATTGTGATCCTTCAAATAGCGATTTACCTTTTTGATGAGCTGGATGTCATGAGCCCTGTCATTGTCCAACCAGAAAACCGCTGGTGCTCCGGTTGCCCGTGCTCTGGTGACGGCCAGCTTTACCCAATCCTGTACCGGCAGATCCTTTACCTGGCAACTGCGCCAGATATCACCCTCTTCCACACTGTTTTCGAGGATCGTGTTCCCTGACGCGTCAACAATACGGATCGTTCCGTCTCCTGGCGCCTTGAATGTCTTGTCGTGAGATCCGTATTCCTCTGCCTTTTGTGCCATTAGACCCACGTTTGGAACAGTTCCCATTGTTCTGGGGTCAAAGGCGCCATGCTGCTTACAATTATCAATTGTTACCTGGTATAGACTTGCATA
The DNA here is from genome assembly GCA_023248395.1 of Nitrospirota bacterium. GTDB lineage: Bacteria > Nitrospirota > 9FT-COMBO-42-15 > HDB-SIOI813 > HDB-SIOI813 > JAHFEQ01. The sequence continues at coordinate 3,476 of JAHFEQ010000054.1, read as the reverse complement.
ACAGTGGTCTGGGATTACGGCCTTGGTATCGTGAAGTTTGCCGTCAGGACCCCACATTTGCCCTGAGTTACGAATCATAGCAGGCATGGATGCATCGATAATCACATCACTTGGCACATGTAAGTTTGTGATGCCTTTATCTGAGTCCACCATCGCAAGTGCAGGACGATTCTTATAACAGGCCTTAATGTCTGCTTCTATCTCTGTTCTTTGAGCTTCCGGTAAGTTTTGGATTTTTGCATAAAGGTCGCCCAGACCATTGTTAAAATCAATGCCAAGCTCTGCAATTACAGATGCATGTTTTTCAATAACGTCTTTATAGAAGACTTTTACGGCATGACCAAACATGATGGGATCAGAAACTTTCATCATTGTGGCTTTCAGATGCAACGAGAATAAAACGCCCTGTTTTTTTGCGTCTTCTACTTGTTTTTCAAGGAACTTTACCAGGGCCTTTTTGCTCATGAACGTTGCGTCAACGACTTCACCGGCTTGAAATGATAATTTTTTCTTTAGAATTGTGGTCCTGCCGTCCTGACCAACAAACTCAATTCTTGCGTCTGTTGCCTCAGTCATAGTTACAGACTTCTCGTTAGAACGGAAATCTCCACTACTCATGGTCGCCACATGTGTTTTTGAGTCCGCGCTCCATGCACCCATTGAGTGCGGATTCTTTTTTGCATAATTTTTTACCGAAACTGGCGCTCTACGGTCAGAGTTACCTTCTCTTAGAACAGGGTTTACGGCACTTCCCAGAACCTTAGCATATCTGGTTTTAATTTCCTTCTCAACGTCGTTTTTCGGCTCCTCAGGATAGTCTGGAACATTATAGTCTTTTTCCTGCAATTCGTTGATTGCGGCTTTCAACTGTGGAATAGATGCACTGATATTTGGCAGTTTGATGATGTTGGCCTCCGGTGTCGTTGCGAGTTCACCCAATGCAGCCAGTTCATCAGGTATTCTTTGACTCTCAGTCAGGTTTTCGGGGAAATTTGCGATAATCCTTCCCGCAAGAGAGATATCCCTTGCTTCAACATCAATGCCGGCTGCCCCTGTGAAGGCTTTAATGATCGGGAGTAAAGAGTAAGTCGCCAGCGCCGGTGCTTCATCAGTTGCTGTATAACTAATTTTCATGGGCATATATACCTCCTGTTTGTTGCTGATTGTAATGGGTAATGGGTTTTCCTTTCTCTATATCATTGCAAGAGCACCCCCAGCCTTAAGCATCGGGATGTCTTTCTCTGAATAAGCAGGCTTTAACTTTATATCCGTCCTATCATTTACCTTCAGTATCAGCTCAGAGGTAATGTCTGTTGTCTTCATAGACACCTTATCTCCCTGCTTTATTTTTCCATAATCATTGGGATCGGCAAAGGTAAGCGGAAGGATGCCAAAGTTAATCAGATTTGCAAGATGTATCCTTGCAAAAGACTTAGTAATGACTGACTTTACACCGAGGAACATTGGACACAGCCCTGCATGCTCACGACTGGAACCCTGTCCGTAGTTTTCACCTCCCACAATAAACCCATACCCGCCGCTGTCACGCAATGCCTCAGCACGGCTTGCAAAAGTAGGGTCTACCTGTACAAATGTCGCCTTGCGTGCATACTCCGGAACATTTGACCTGAGTGGCAGATATTTACCGGCAGGCTGGATATGGTCTGTTGTAATATTATCACCCAGATAAAGCAAGACCTCGCCAGAAATTGTTTCCGGCAGCGGTCTGAACTCCGGCAGCGGAGCAATATTAGGGCCACGAATAACCTTTACCTCCTTAGCCACATCTTCAGGCAATGGAGGAATAATCATCCTGTCGTCAACCACCGGTGATGTAATCCTGATTGCCGGCGCATTTCCCAGCGTGCGGGGGTCAGTCATTACCCCGGTTATTGCACAGGCCGCCGCAACCTCCGGGCTAACCAAATATGCCTTTGCTGATTTTGTACCCGTTCTTCCGGCAAAGTTCCTGTTAAAGGTCCTCACAGTTACGCCATCACTTGGAGGGGCGCCCCCCTGGCCAATACAGGGCCCGCATGTTGCTTCTAGTATGCGTACGCCAGAGGCTATCAGCATGGAAAGATGCCCTGACTTTTCTATCTGCTGATATACAGACCTGGAACCTGGAGAGACAGTAACAGAAAGCCCCGGACTAACAACCTTGCCCTTTAGTATCTCTGCAAACATTGCCAGGTCACGGAAAGAACTATTGGTACAGCTTCCAACACAGACCTGGTCTACCTTCATTCCTGAAAGTTCTGCAACTGTTTTGACATCTCCGGGGCTTGGGTCAACTGCCAGCAACGGAACCAAAGCGGACAGATCAATTTCTATTTTATCATTGTACATTGCATCATTATCAGCCGACAGAGGAACAAACTGATTAGTGCGGTTCTGGCTCTCAAGCCATGCCTTTGTTACATCATCGCTTGGAAAAACTGATGTAGTTGCCCCTGTTTCAGCCCCCATATTTGTGATAGTAGCGCGCTCAGGGACACTGAGTGTTGCAATCCCCGGCCCTGTGTACTCAAAGACTTTCCCTACTCCACCCTTAACACCCACGCGCCTTAAAAGCTCAAGGATCACATCCTTTGCCGAAACCCATGGCGATAGTTTTCCTGTAAGTCGCACATTTACCACTTCAGGCATCTTCAGACCGAAGGGCTTCCCTGCCATAGCAAATGCCACATCAAGCCCGCCTGCACCTATCGCTATCTGGCCAACCCCTCCGCCGGTTGGGGTATGACTGTCCGAGCCTAAGAGCGTAGTTCCAGGCATCCCAAAACGCTCTAAATGAATCTGATGACAAATACCATTGCCTGGCCGGGAGAAGTAGATCCCGTATTTTGCAGCAATGCTTTGAAGAAACAGGTGATCATCCGGGTTCATGTAATCTACCTGTAATGTATTATGGTCTACATAGCTTACCGATAACTTTGTCTTTACTCTCGGTACGCCCATTGCCTCAAACTGCAGATATGCCATAGTCCCTGTGGCATCCTGCGTGAGTGTCTGGTCTATCCGTATGGAGATAGATTTCCCTGCCTCCATACTGCCAGATACCAGATGCCCTTTTATAATCTTTTGGGTCAGGTTTTCTCCCATGTTGTTTCTCCTTTCTATTCTATCAATAAAAATTTCTTATACGGGTTTTTTACTACGGAAGAGGAATTATATAAAGAACATCTGCAATTTCTAACCTTCAGAGAGAATTGAATTTTAGTTAATTTGGGACGATATGTCAACAGAAATTTTTCGAAAAAAGGTTGACAGGGGAGGTAGGGAGATGATAATAATATACTTCTTTAGTTTTTGTGGGCCGCTAGCTCAGTTGGTAGAGCATCGCCCTTTTAAGGCGGGTGTCGATGGTTCGAATCCATCGCGGCTCATCATTTCGTCCCCATCGTCTAGCTCGGCTTAGGACATCGCCCTTTCACGGCGGTAACAGGGGTTCAAATCCCCTTGGGGACACCAAT